>CAZZGS010000181.1:0-8219 GCA_964653845.1 uncultured Bryobacter sp. | reverse complement strand
AGCGGAGCGCCGTGGACGTGTCGAGGTCCAGATCGACGTGGTGCACAGCATGGAATCTCCAGAGCAACGGAGCGCGATGCAAGAGTACGTGCCAGACGTAAAACGTGTAATCCATCAAGACAAGCGCGGCGGCGGCTTCGGCCCAGATCGGCAATTGAAAAGCGCCCAGCAGTCCCCACCTTTTTTGCTCCACCAGGAGTGCAAGAGGCTGGATGAGTGGTGACTCAAAAACAACCATGGTGAGAGCTCCGGCACCCGCGATTGCGAGGTTGCGAACGCCGTGCTCTACGCCGGGTTCAATTCGTTTGCGAAGGGGCCGCCGTCTCTCTAGCCAAGTCAGCAGAACGAAGGCACCGGCAATCAACGGACCGACAGCCCATGGGGAAAGTTGTCTCATCGCTTTTATTGTCTACCCGCCCCGATGGCCATGTTTTGCCTTAGTTCGGGCATGGCCAACACCCGAGACAATTCCGTCTCTACATCGCTTATTTATGACCTGCCTCCTGAGCTGTTTACATTGACATGGTAAGCATAGTCGTGCCAACTCTGAACGAACAAGCCGCTATTTCTGAGACCATCCGAACACTGAAAGAGTTGCCGGATGCGAAGGAGATTTACCCTGAATTTGCTTCGCAATAATAATCAAACAACTTAAGTCGCTCCCTTTTATAGGCTTACAAGAAGTCTCCACCATCCAAACTTCTCAATCGCCGCGCTATAATCGCAATTCAAACGACCCCGTCGGTCCAACCCAAACAGGCGGAACTCCACCTTGGCCATACTAAGTAATGAGTTACTCCGGCGCGATGTCCGGATGCTCGCCGACATGCTGGGCGAAGCGATCGTCGCGCTCGCCGGCGAGCCCTCGCTCAAGCTAGTCGAGCAAATTCGCACCCTCTCCCGCAGCCGTCGCGCTGGCGATGCCGCAGCGGAACTTGCGCTCGCCGATCAGATCTCCAAATTGGACGAATCGCAGATTCAGACTATTGTCCGCGCCTTCACCGTCTTCCTCGATCTCGCCAATCTTGCCGAAGACCGCCACCGCATCCGCGTCTTACGCCAGCGCGAATTAGAGCGGGAACCTCTAGGTGAATCCATCGGCGCATCCATCGCCGAACTCCACCGCAAAGGCTTCACCGCCGCCCAGGTGCAACACGCTCTCGACCAACTCTCCATCGAGCTCGTCTTCACCGCCCACCCCAGCGAAGCAAAGCGCCGCGCCGTCCGCGCCAAACTCCGCCGCATGCGCGAAGCCCTCCAGGAACTGGACCGCCCCGACTTGCTCCCGCGCGAACGCCGCGACCTCGAAGCCACCCTCCAAACCGAACTCACCGTCCTCTGGCAGACTGAATTCCTGCGCCCGCGCCGCCCTACGGTCCTCGAAGAAGTCGATCGCGTTCTATCCATCGCTCCGCGCCTGTGGGAGGTCGTGCCGCGAATCTACACCTCGATGCGACGCGCCCTGGCTCTCAATTATCCGGGTCACGATTTCGCCATGCCGCCCTTCCTGCGCTTCGGCTCCTGGGTCGGCGGCGACCGCGACGGTCATCCCGACGTCACCGCCGAAGTCACTGGCCGCACTCTCCTCAAGTTGCGCGCCAAAGCACTCACCATGCACCGCGAACAGTGCCGCCGCATGTACGACTTTCTTAGCCTTTCCTCCCACGAGACCCCGGTCAACGAAGTCCTCGAGGCCAACCTCGAAGAGGCTCAACTGCGATGGCCTGCCCTGGCCGAACAACTCGCCCCAACCGCTCCCTTCGAGGTCTATCGCCGCTACCTCACCATGATCGGCTGGCGCCTCGACGCATCCGTAGAACCCGGTGGCCCCGCTTACCGCAACGGCCAGGAACTGGTTGCCGACCTCCAACTCATCCTCACCAGCCTCCGTGAAAACTCCGCCCACAGCCGCGCCGCCGTCGAGGTCGAACATTGGCTCGACCGCGCTCGCGTCTTCGGCCTCCACGTCGCCACTCTCGACATCCGTCAGGATTCGCGCCGCTACTCCGAAGTGATGACCGACCTCTTTCGCGCCCTCGGTCTCGCTGATGACTTCGACGCCCTGCCCGAAGCGGACAAACTCGCGCTGCTGGCCCGCACCATGCCTTTCAAGGGCGACATCCCCCGCGCCAAATTGGCCCCGAACACCCGCGAAGCCCTCTCTGTTTTCCGTTTGCTCCAGCAAACCATTTCCACCTACGGTCCAGAGCCGGGCCACAGCCACATCATCAGGCTCACCCAGGCGCCCAGCGACGTCCTCACTGTTCTTTGGCTCTGGAAGTGGGCCGCCGGCGGCGAAGATGCTTCCCTCCGCATCATGCCTCTATTCGAGAAAATTGGCGACCTCGAGCGTGCCCCCGATACCCTCCGAGCCATGCTCGAAGAACCCGTCTACGCGAGCTATCTTGCCCGCCAGGACAACCGCCAAATCGTCATGGTCGGTTACTCCGATTCCACCAAGGACGGCGGCTACCTCTCTGCCTGCTGGGGTCTTTATCGCGCCCAAAGCGAACTCCACCAGACCGCCCAACAACATCAGGTTCAACTCACCTTCTTTCACGGTCGCGGAGGTTCACTCGGCCGTGGCGGTGGTCCCGCCGCTCGCGGTATTTTCTCTCTCCCGCCGGAATCGATCGACGGAAGCCTCCGTCTGACAGAACAAGGCGAAGTCCTGGCCGAACGCTACGACGATCCACAAATCGCCTACCGCCATCTCGAACAAGTCACCTGGGCAACACTGCTGGCCAGCGCCGCTCCCGCTCAGGCTCCCGACACCGAATGGGTCGAGCTCATCGACAAACTCTCCTCGCGATCCTACACTTGCTATCGCGATCTCGTCGACGCCCCCGGCTTCATCGAATACTTCGGCAGCGCCACACCGATCGATATCATCGAAGACTTGCCCATCGGCTCCCGCCCGGCGCGCCGCCGTGGTGAGCGAACCTTAAACGATCTACGCGCCATTCCCTGGGTCTTCGCCTGGACCCAAAACCGCTGTCTCATCCCAGCCTGGTATGGCCTCGGCACCGCTCTTTCAGAATTGCCTGACGACGCCAGGCCGCTCCTCAAGGCGATGTATCAACGCTGGCCTTTCTTCGAGGCCGCCATCGACAACGCCGCTCTCGCGCTTGCCAAGGCCGACATGTTCATAGCTCACTGCTACGCCGGGCTCACCGAAGAACCAGAGATTCGCCAGCGCTTTTGGGCCCTCATCGACGGCGAACGCAACCGCACCCGCAATGCGATCCTGGAGATCACCGGCGCTCAGGATCTGCTCTCCCAAACTCCCTGGTTTCAGGGCTCCGTCGACGTCCGCAACCCCTATATCGATCCCTTGAATCTGATTCAGATCGAGTTGCTCCGCCGCCGCCGCAAACTGACCCCCGGCACGCCTGAAGCCGAAAGCGAAAATCTCCGCCACCTGCTTCGCCTCACCGTCCAGGGCGTCGCCGCCGGCATGAGGACAACTGGCTGACCTGCCACTTCAAAGCCCGCCGGCGTGCGGCGCAAGAGACGGCTGGCGCAGTTACCCGATGCTATGCTTTTGGAACTGCAAGGCTGGCTTGAGAGCAGCCATGAGGTCTCCATTAGCTTGCAGCGACTCAGCGCAGTGCTTTTGGAGATGGATGCCGCAGAAAAAAAGCCTGCACGCCGCTGAGCGGGACAAGGTCGAGGGCAAGGCGAAAAGGGCTTTGTCACGCGAACAGATTACCGGCGTCGTTCCTGCGGAAAATGTCTTTCTCGATGAAAGTGGGGGCACAACGGGTATGACGCGGCGCTACGGTCTCGCCCGGCGTGGACACCGCATCCAGGAGGGTACCCCAGGTGGCCGCTGGCAAACCGTAACGATGCTGGGAGCGATCGGCACGGAAGGCTGGACGGCCATTATGACAGTACCGGCTCCCGCGGATAGCGAAATTGTTCTGGCCTGCCTCAACGAAGTGCTCTGTCCGGCTTTCCGTCCCAGACACGGGGTGAGGATGGATAACTTGGCCGCGCATAAGATCGCAGGTGTCGCCGAAGCCATCTCCGCGGTCGGAGCCCGCGTTCTCTACCTCCCGCCCTACTCGCCGGACTTCAACCCCATTGAGCCATGTTGGTTCGTCGTCAAACAATGTTTGCGCAAGCTGAAGGCCAGATCACTCTCCGCCACAGATGAGGCGATCCCTATCGCTATCGCCCGCGTTTCCAAGCAAACTATCGCCAACTGCTTCAGGAATTGCGGCTATGAACTGCATTAGGTCAAGAATTGGGCTAGCCATTGCGCTGGATCAAAAGCCAAGTCGAATGCCAACTTGCAAGCTTCGTGACCCAGCATTCTCCTGCCCTTGCGTTGCAGTAATGCGGCCAAATTGCGCATTCGTGATGTTCAACTGTGGGTTCCCAAAGTTAGGTGTGTTACCAAGATTCGCCGCCGAACCTTCGAGTGTTGCGTAAATACGTTCCGTAAAGTTGAATCGCTTCTGCATCTTCATCGACAACACAGTCGTGTTCGGTCCCAACAACGATCCAGGCCCCACATATCCAAAGCGCCCGATTGCGCCATTGTTCGGAAGTGCCACGCCATTTACCCGTCCCGGCACGGTAAACGCTGCAGGATCAAACCAGCGATCCACCGACCGCACATCGCTAGCCAGGTTACCGTGAGACGTACCAGTATAGTCGGGCCGGTTCGCCGCCCGTGTGTTCAGCGCCGTTCCCGAGGGATCTGTTACATTGCCGGTCGTAGGCGTAAGATAAAGTCCGCTCTGCCAAAGCAGAATCCCGGAGATCTGCCAACCTTGCGCGATCAACTTTCCAAAGTAGTTGTTTCCAGCCAGCTTCCCAAAAGGTAAGTCATAGGTCGCCGTCGTGAGGAAACGGTGACGGCGAGTACCGGGCAGATTTCCTTTATCGAGGGCGAGGTTGAATCGATCCGTAGGAACAGAGCCGTTTTCGCTCGCAAACCCTCCGCCATTAGATCCGGTAGCATTCGAAGTACCATGCGCCCAAACCCAGGACGATTGAAAGAACAACCCACTTGCATAGCGCTTGTTCACCTCAACGGTGCTTGCATTATAAAAGCTCTGCGTGTTCGGATCGCGAGTATAAACGATCTGCCAGTTCGGATAGGGCCGGCTGGCGGCAGCTGCCGTGTATCCAATCGTATTCGGTCGCACCTGATTTAAATCGGGTGAGGAGAATAGTTTGATCGCCTTCGACCCGGAGTAAGACACGCGCATCCCGATTCGGAATGGCAGTTCTTGCTCCACAGTCAGAGACCACTGCTGGGTGTAGGGATCAGCTCCATCCCATTGCGTCGCACGGCGAAAGTCCGGTCTGCCACCTGCCGAACCCAGCCCGCTGCGGAAGGGACGGGGGAACACAAGCTCAGGTACACCCGCTGAGGTGAGGGCATTCGGGAAGGTGCGGGTGTCCGAAACATGGATACCGCTGATCGTGTAAAAAACGCTTCCCAGAATCGTCGATGTGAAGATACCGTACCCGCCTCGAATCACGGTCTTGTTGCCAAGCGGCCGCCAGGCAAAACCGAATCGGGGCGCAACGTTATTGAAGTCGGTGAAGCGCAAACGCTCTGGCAAACCCACATCCTTAGCTAGCACCACCGGCGTGTTTCCGATTGATGCCAGAAACGTCGGGGCGGTAAACTTTTTTGACTCCTCATTCGGCAGCACCACCCGCCCGCCAGGAAACGCGCGGTCAAACTGGGTCGTCGTCAAAGCCTTGTCAAAGAACATAGGATGTACCTCGTAGCGCACGCCAAAGTTCACTGTCAATTTGTTTGAGACTTTGAAATCATCCTGTGCATAAAAGCCGTAATGGATCGTTACCCCATTCACGTCTTTGCCTGTATTCGCGAGTGTGGTCTGGTTCGGTACACCCAACAGAAAATCGGCCACCCCGTAGCCTGTATATTGCCCGTTAAAACCATAAGAGCCCATGTCGTCGCCAGTTGTAAAGCTTGTAATAACCGTCGTACGGAGCCTGCGAATGTCCGCGCCAAACTTGTAAGTGTGCCGACCCTTGATCCAGGTCAAGTTATCGGAGAACTGTAAATTCCTTGAGCGCACAATAGATTCGCGACCCTCACCCGTGCTCGTAAATGCATTAATCGAAATATCGGGAATCTGCGATCCGGCCGGTGGGTCACTTCGAATCCCTTGCATTCCGAGCCGCTTCAACAAGCCGGGGCCGTCAAACGGTTGCCCGTCGATACCAAAAGTGTTTAAAGAGTTTTGGTAGGCGTATCCTCCGCGAAACTCATTCAACAGGTTCGCATTCACAATCCAGTTTCAGGCGCCAACAATGTTCTTCGGATTCGACGACCCTACATTGTTGCCGGTCGTGTCAAAAAATGTTTTGGGTGAAATACCGGAAAGTTCTTTTTGTGAGTAATGTCCAAAAATACGGTGTGAACTGGAGAAGTTATGATCACCCCGGATATCAAACTGGTCGTTGTCGTTTAAAACGCCTTTTTGCAAACTATAGTTAGGAGAACCTACATTGTCACCGGCGCGGGTTTGGTTAGGGAATAGTGCATCCGTCAACCCTTTAGAAACGCTGTTGATTCTCGAAGAAGGAATGATGTTTCCCGCAAATGGCGCATTGCCGTTAAAGGGGTCACGCAGCGCCGTGCTCAGACTTGAGAAGTTGCCAGCCCGAAAATTCGCGGTAGGCACCGTCGCGTTAATCACTCGCTGCGAACGGTTTCTCAGCGCCTCGAAGGCGCCGAAAAAGAAGGTTTTGTTCCTGATCACGGGGCCGCCGGCCGTAAACCCAAAATCATTCGAAACTTTGAATGGTGTCCTCGCGGCAAAGAAATCTCGCGCGTCAAATGCACCATTCTGGTGATACCAGTAAACGTTGCCGTGCAGGTCATTCGTGCCTGACTTTGAGGTGACTGTGATGTCACCTGCCTGAGCAAATTCAGCGTTGTTGTTTGTCGACGACACACGCACTTCATCCACCGAATCTGCGGAAGGGAACATCTCTCGCAATACTCCGTTAGAGCGTACATTGATGTTTGAAATCCCGTCAACCGAAGCTGTCGTTTGAAATGGCATCCCCCCGCCCACTGAATAGTTTCCGCTGGCGTCCGGCTGAACCCCGGGTGCCGTCGAGATGATGGCATAGAAAGTGTTCGTGGTTCCCGCTCTGTAATTGACGGGCAATCTGGTCAACGCATCTCCAGACTTTGAATCCATCAGCGTCGCCATGTCGGTTTGAATCACCTGACTTTGCGCCACGATCTGCACTTCCGTTGAAACTTGTCCCACTTCAAGATTGATGTCGACACGAGCTACTTCGCGTGCACGCAGCGCAATACCCTTCGACTGTGCAGTTCGGAATCCGGCCTTCTCAATCAAAACTTCCCAGGTCCCGGCTTCGAGGTTAGCAAGCACATACGTGCCAGACTCGCTCGTTGTTACCTTCCGAACTTCTCCTGTCGCAGGCCGAGTCGCCTTCACTTCGGCAACGCCAACTGCCGCACCGCTCGGATCTTTTATAACCCCACGAATCTCACCAAGGGTGGATTGGCCGGACAGGATTGTGATCGAAAGTTGAAACATCGCCAGAATGAGAGCATAAAAACGCATAGCCCTATCCTAGAGACGCGATATCACGAACAAATTACTAAGGCGTGACGTTGCAATAACAATGCTGAGCGGATTTTAATCAGAAATGTCTTGTGCCGTCAACGTCTCGGCCAACCCAAACGAGAGCGTCATCCCTGATCCCCCAACGCCCGTAACCACCCTCACGCCCGGCTCCGGCACCGCTGTGAAATAAGGGTCCCGAGGATGCTTCGGATACACCCCATACCAGCGCTGTTCGATCTTCCGGTTAGGGAAATGGGCAAAGCCATCCAGATACTTCAGAATCAGATCATCAATCTCATCCCGATTAAAAATATCCACCGCCAACCCATACTCATGCGAATCTCCAAGCGTCACGGCATTCCCGGCCGTCGGCGACGCCATCACGTGAATCCCCCACCGCTCATATTCCGGAAACTCCGCCGCAATCCGCGCCTTCAAACCCACAAGACTACTGCAAATCTGAAACGACGAATAAAACCGCATCGTCAATCCGCCTGCCAGTGAAGGCCCCATCCGCCACCCCTCAGGTTGCGCCCCCGTCCTCATCATCTGCAACTTGCATCGCGTCAACTCGCTTGTCGCAAAAACACGAGGATACAAAGTCTCAAAATCTTCACC
>CAZZGS010000180.1:0-8225 GCA_964653845.1 uncultured Bryobacter sp. | reverse complement strand
GTGAGCGTCCTCTTCCGACCGCACTCGGTGAAAGCTGCATCACCGTAAATGGCCTGCCGATTCCGTTGATCTTTGTCAGCGGCAAAGAAATCAATGCTCAGATCCCCTTTGAGATCTCCGGCAGCACCACGTTGATTCTGCGCACTCCGGGTGGAGTGAGCGATAACTTCAACCTTGCTGTTTCACCTACGGCTCCTAGCATCTTCCGCACTTTGATCGAGGGTATCGAAACTCCGGTTGCGACCATCGTAAATGGACGCAATGGCTTGCTGGCCACCAACTCGAATCCGGTGAAGCGGAACGACAACATTGTTATCTATCTGACAGGCATGGGCAAGACCAATCCTCCCGTTGAGGCAGGCTTGAGTGCTCCATCGGATCCTCTTGCCAGTTCGCTGGTTGCTCCCGTTGTTTCCCTCGGTGGGGTTGAGATCCCGGTTACCTACGCTGGGCTAACGCCGGGTGAAGTTGGGGTCTACCAGATCAATGCACAGATCTTGCGCTGGGTGCCAACCGGCTTCAGCATTCCGCTCACAATCTCGCAGGGTGGCTCGGTAACAACGCTCACGCTGCGCGTGATTGAATAAAACATTTATAGTAAGAATTGTTCTCACTGTAATCTTCGTAGAAGGAGCTAACGAATGCTTGATCTAACAAAGCTTGCCCGCACGGGCTTGATTCTGGCCGCCGGCCTCATGGTGAGCATCCCTGGCATGGCCCAGCGTTGGGAATTTGGGGCTGGCGCTGCCGGCACCTTCTACACCACCAAAGACGTCACAGTTGCCAGTGCAAAGGCTCAGGCCGGTTTCAAAAACGGCTGGGGTGCAACTGCCTGGCTAGGCAACGACATGCACAAGTATATTGGTGGCGAGATCCGCTACATGTTCCAGCAGAATGATCTGAAGCTGGAATCCGGCGGAAGGAACTACGCCTTCGGTGGTCGCTCCCAGACGATTCACTATGACTTCTTGATCCACGGCGCTGCACGCGGTGCCAGGGTTCGGCCCTTCCTTGCAGTCGGAGCCGGGTTCCGCGGCTACGAAGGAACTGGTAGGGAAGTTGCCGTGCAGCCGCTCAACAACTTTGCGTTTCTGACCAGGACCACCCAATGGGTTCCTGTCGTGTCGGTTGGCGGTGGCATCAAGTTCTTGGCTTCGAAGAACCTTGCTTTCCGCGCCGAGTTTCGCGACTACATTTCACCCATACCTGACAAGGTCTTAACGGCCGCTCCTGGGGCGAAGCTCAACGGCTGGTTCCACAACTTTGTGGCCTTGGTTGGCGTCTCGGTTCTGTTCTAATCAGAACAGATGCCTGAGAAATGTGCGATTTGCGGCACTCGCAGAGCGAAGCGATTCTGTCCAGGGTTGAAGGCAGACATCTGCCCTCAGTGTTGCGGCAAAGAGCGCGAAGAAACCATCGCCTGTCCTTTTGACTGCGAGTTCCTGAATCAGGGCCGCGACCGTGAAAGGTTGCGTGAGCTGAAGCCGGAAGAAATTCCTCATCCCGACATCATCGTCAAAGAAGATTTCTTGCGTGATCATGAGCCGCTTGTCCTCGTCATAGCTGCAGCCATAGCAGAAGGTGGCGAAAGACTCGAAGGCTTGATCGACAACGATGCTCGCGAAGCCATTGAGAGCCTTGTTCAGACCTACCGCACACTTGGCAACGGGCTTATCTACGAGAGCAAACCTAAGAATCCGATAGCAGCGGCGCTGCATGAGCTTGTGCAGTTGCGTGTGGCTGAGTTTCGGCAAAGGATTGAGGCGCAGGCAGGATACGCAGCGATTCTCGATTCACATGTCCTGGGCGTGCTGATCTTCCTGCAGCGGATGGAGCTACAGCTGAACAACCAACGGCGGCGCGGGCGAAGTTTTCTTGATGCGATAAGGCATTTTATTCCTCCCCCAATGCCGGCAAATCCCGCGACAATGGGTATATGGCAACCGGAGTAGTCGTATTCGCGCACGGCTCAAGTGTAGAAAGCGCGAACGAAGCGGTAAGAGTTGTGGCCCGGGTAATTTCAGAAGACAGCGCCTTTCCGCTGGTGGCAACCTGTTTCCTTGATGGTGGCAAGCCTGACCTGCCTGGCGCGGTAGAAGAATTGCTGGCCAAAGGGGCGAACCGGATTTTGGTCGTTCCTTACTTCCTGACTGTTGGGCTGCATCTCAAGCGGGATTTACCGGACTTGATCGAGAAGATCCGGGCCGAGCGTAAAGACTTGGAGATTGAAGTGACTCCTCCGCTTGATGGGCATCCTGGACTCGGTGCGATCTTGCGGGACCGGGCGAAGGAAGGGATTGAGCAATGGCGCTAGTTGAGAGAAACGCAAAACTGATAGAGACTTTTGACGTGGGGCCGGGGATCCGGCACTTTCGTTTTGAAGTCCCCGATGTAGAGCGCTTTGAGTTTGTCCCGGGGCAGTGGGTCTCTATGACCGAAGTCGTGAACGACAAGAAGGTCACGCGGGCTTACTCGCTTGCCTCTCTTCCCGATTCGAATCGGTTTGAGATCTGCCTGAACAAGGTTCAGGAAGGGCTCTTCACCCCGTTTCTGTTCTCGCTTAAGCCTGGCGACGTTGTCCCGACGAAGGGCCCTGTCGGTGCCTTCACTGTGAAGGCAAAGGACAGGGAGGCCATCTACGTAGCCACAGGCACGGGTGTCGTGCCATACAGGCCTATGCTGTCTCAGCTTGGGTACCTTGACCAGGGAACGAAGGCAAGCCTCATCTTTGGGGCTCGATACGCCGAGGGTCTGATGTTTCGATCTGAGTTTGAAGTATTGGCGGGCCGATTGCCGAACTTCACCTTTTTGCCGACTGTGACTCGTCCGAACGAAGATTGGCAAGGACGGACGGGTCGAGTGCAGCCGTTGTTGTGGGAATTGCTGGGCGACCGTAAAGATGTCGATGTCTATGTCTGCGGGTTGAACGAAATGGTAGAGAGCGTCCGCGAAGAGTTGAAGCTTCGGGGCTTTGACCGGAAGCAGATTATTGTTGAGAAGTACGACTAACTGAAGTATGCAATTGAGTAGCTCACGTATTGTCGCTTTGGTGCTTTTGGACCTGGTGCTGTTTGGGATCTCCGCCTTTTTGATGCTGCAGTGGATGCCCAGGCCTTTGAAGCCTATCGACTACCTGCTGGTTGGCGGTGTTGCCACTTTAATCAGCTTGCTTGGTACCTGGCTGTTGATTTCTCGGGAGCTTCCCAATCGATCGGGCTTTCTGGTCAAACGGCGAATTAAGAAGGGAGAGAGCGAGTCATGAGTTGGCGCTATTGGGACATCAGTGTGCCGTTGACGGATGGAATGGTTTGTTGGCCGGGGGATGCGGCACCGAGTCTGGTGCAAGTGGCTGAGATGGATCGTGGAGACATGTGCAACGTCACCAAGTTGCATATGAGTGCCCATACGGCGACACATATGGATGCTCCTCGGCATTTCATCAACGACGGTGTTGGTATTGATCAGACGCCACTCGATGCGATGATCGGGCCGGCTCGGGTGGTTGAGATCGCCGATCCAGTAGCGATTCGGCGTGAGGAGCTTGAGGGGTTGAAGCCTCAGCGTGGGGAGCGTTTGATATTCAAGACGAAGAACACACGTGAGTCATGGGCGAAGCCTGAGTTTGACAAGGACTTTGTATACATCGCCGATGAAGGCGCGAAGTATCTGGTGGAGTGTGGAGTGAAGACGGTGGGGGTGGACTATCTGTCGATTGGTGGCTTCTATCACGACACGTCGGAAACGCATGTGACGATCCTGGGGGCGGGGATTGCAGTGATTGAGGGGCTCGACCTGAGTGAAGTTGAGCCTGGGGAATATGAACTGATTTGTCTTCCACTCAAGATTGCGGGCGCCGATGGGGCACCCGCACGAGTAGTTCTTCGAAGGCCAGCCTAGGCGAGTTCGCCGTCGGTGTGGACGTGGTGGCGCATGGCTGTTGATTCCTTGATCTTGTAGGTTTCAATTTTGGAGCCAGTGGGGCCTTTTGAGGTGCGGTCGAGGATGCTGGTCATCTCGGTTGGAGTCATCTTCTTGAGAGTCTTGAGGACGGCGATGTTTTGTTCGAGCTGATCGACTGACTCGACGCCGGAGACCAGGGTGTTGGGGTTCTGGGTCCAGGCGAAGCGTAGGCACTCTTCGATGGTGGCGATGCGCATCTTGCGGATGTTGCCGATCGCGTTGGACTTCATGCCGATGAGGCCGAGACCACGCTCACGAACCTTGGGGTGAACATTCTTGATGAAGCTCAGGTAGTGAGGGTCGATCAGATTGACCGGGCACTGTACGGTCTCCCAGCCGGAGTAGCCTTCGAGGAGACGGAGGTGGACGTTGGGGTCTGCATGGCCAGTGAAGCCGATATGGCGCACCTTGCCTTGTTCTTTGGCCTTGACGAAGGCTTCGAGTGATCCACTGGGCCCGAAGATCTTGTCGACTTCAGCCATGGTGACGACTTCGTGGCACTGCCATAGGTCGAGGTAGTCGGTCTTCATTCGCTTGAGGGTATTTTCAAGCTGAAGCATGGCACCGTCGCGGGTTCGGTTCTCGGCCTTGGACATCAGAAGGACGCGCTGGCGGAGGCTGGGGGCATCTCCAAAGACCTTGCCGTAAGTGACATCGCTTTCACCGTCGTGATACTTGGCGGCGCTGTCGAAGAAGTTGACACCGAGTTCTAAGGCGCGGTTGATGATGCGGACACCGGAGATCTCGCCGCCGACACGCATGTGGTAGCCACCGAGACAGAACTTTGAAACTTTGAGTTGGGACTTGCCCAGTATGTCCATGGGCATGGGTATTTCGGCGAGAGCTGCGGCGGAGATGCCGAGAGCTGTCGAAGTCTGGATGAATTCGCGACGCTGCATACCACGATTGTATCTAGTCTCGGCCGGGGAGGAGTTTCATCAGCTTCTCAAACCAGCTCATGTCGGTCTCGGGGAGCGGCTTGGAGCGGTTGCTGACTGGGGGTGCGTCCGGGGGCGGGTCGTAGGGAGCCTTGCTGGTCAGCTTTGCCCTGGTTCCGTCGAACAAGTAAGACTTGAGCCAGAGCTTGCCAGCTTCGTCTTCGACAACGACTTTAAACTCCGGGGCCTTGACCATCACCGGAAAGAAGCCACGGAGGTTGCGTTCGCGGTAGGCGGTCTCGTAGCGATGGCGGCGAGTGTTGTAGATAAAGAGACGGAGGCCGTCGAATTCGAAAGGGGCGTACTTCTGGCTTTGAGTG
Source organism: uncultured Bryobacter sp. (assembly GCA_964653845.1). GTDB lineage: Bacteria > Acidobacteriota > Terriglobia > Bryobacterales > Bryobacteraceae > Bryobacter. The sequence continues at coordinate 3,007 of CAZZGS010000180.1, read as the reverse complement.
GTCCAGAGCCAGTGGTTGTGTTTGGTGCCTTCATCGGTTACTTCGCCCATGGGGAAATAGGAAGTGATTCGGCTGCCTTCGGCGTATTGGGCGACATCATCCGGGACCTCAAGGAAGATCGCATTGGTGAGTACCCAGCCGACGCGACCGTCCTTGTTGCGGATCATCACGACATCGTCCATTGGCTTGGCCTCGATTGGTTGGCTGGGGTCTGTTTCTACCTTGGAGCGGGACATGTCGAGCCAGTCAGCGGGAGGCTTCGGCGCGTCCGGTGAGGGAGGGGGTGGGATAGCCGGTTCTTTCTTTGCGCGCTTCCGTTTGGGTTGTTTCTTGGGGTTGAGGTCTTCAATCTCGATGGTCTCACCATGGTAGGGAACACGTACGCTTACGCGATGGCCGATGATGTCGAATCGTTCTTTCTCCTGAATCTGGAGGAAGGTTGGGGAATAACGGTTGGGGTCTGTGTGGACGTTGACGATATCGAAGACGGTGGCGACGCCCATGCTGGGGGCAGACTTGTACTTCTTGGCCAAGTCATCGAGCTGCTCCATTTGCCTGGCGCTGATCAGCAGTTTGATGTCGACCCAACCGATGGTTTGAGCCTTGGTACGGACCTGGAGGAAGCGGCGGCGACGGTCTAGTACTTCGAGGCGCTCACCGTGCTTGACAGTGGCAATGACAGGGGAGCGGAGGGAGACTTCCTGGCGAAGGGGGAGTTCATTTGGGCCGGCGAAGGCTTCGCCGATGACACGAATAACCGGGCCTTGATTTTCCTTTTGGCAGGAAACAAGACCCGGCAGAATCGCGAGGATGAGGAGAAGAAACGCCCTAGACCGCCTGGGCGATTTCGAGTAATGAATCTTCAAACGAATAGTCGATGCGCTTGCGCTTGACAGCGTTTCGCAGATACCAGCGGTAGGTTTCTTTCAAGCCGGTGGCGAAGTCGCGGGGCTTGAGCTTTAGCATGCGCTGGGCCTTGTTGGTGACCATGGTGATCGGCGCGATGTCGAAGTAGTAGCCGAAATAGAGTTGCGGCCCCATGGGGTGACCGCCGGCGAGGGCGATCTGGCGGCGCGGAACCCGGATGACGTGCGGCTTCTTGCCGGTGGCGCTGGCAAGGGCGTGAACGACTTCTTCCTGGGTAAGCGGGCGAGAGTTGGCGACATTGAAAGCGTTGCCGATGGCCTGAGGATGTTCTAGCACCTTTTGGCAGGCGAGGATCAGGTCGGCGACGTGGACAAACTGCATGAGGCGGCGGCCATCACCCGGGAGGATGAGGGGGCGACCGGCGCGGAGGCGATCCCAGAAGAAGGCTTCGCGGTAGTAATTGTTGCCGGGGCCATAGATGAAGGGGGGGCGCAGAGTGATGACAGGGACGTGGTAGCGATAGAACATGCGGAAGAGCATGCGTTCGCTCATGGCTTTGTTTCGCACATAGGCGTCGGGGTGATCATCTGGGGCGAGCGCGTCGGCTTCGTGATGGTTGAGCCCGTCGCCATAGGCGGCGACGCTGGACATGAAGATGTACTTCGAGAAGTTGCCTTCCATCGTTTTGATAGTGTGCTCGACCTGAGCGGCGGTGGTGCCGCGTTCCCAGTCGTAGACGTTATCGAAAACGATGTCGAACTTTTCGCGGGTGAGAACCTTCTTGATTTGTTCCGGATCGTTGCGGTCGGCGACGATATTGCCGATCTTCTTCTTGAACGGATGGGCCTGCTTGCGGTGCAGGATGGTGACATCGTTCTTCTGCTTGAGCAGAGTCTCTACCAGCAGGCGGCCAACAAATTGGGTTCCGCCAATCACAAGGATTCTAGCGCCGGATGTATTAGTTCTGGCTAATGATTCAAACACTTTATTTTCTTCAACTCCGTCTTAGGCGGGTTTTGTTTAGTCGTAGTAGTCAAGGCCCGAGAGGGTATTCAGGGTCCAAAAGGGGCGGCTCGGTCCGAATCGCTTCTATTCCTACCTGTTTTGACGCATGGAGATTGAAAAGGCTTCATGTTTTCCAGGGCGAGGTTTCGCTCGGTGGGGGAAATCATGACGTTATGTCTGGGATCAGCCGGATTCGAGAACAACGTAGCGCCTTTCTTGTAATTGCTTTAGCAGGAATAAAAGCCAGTCGAGAGGACCAATTGTTATACTACCAATCGGATGAGCATTCGCGCTACGGCTACCATCACTGCAGTGCTGGTCGACGATGAACGTTTGGCCCGGGAAGAGCTGGAATTCCTGCTCCGGGATTACGTCGACATCGAGATAGCCGGGGTGGCCGAAAATGGGGTGCAGGCACTGGAAGTTATTGAAAAGATTGATCCTGATCTTGTCTTTCTCGATGTCCAAATGCCAGGTTTGGACGGATTGGGTTTGATTCGTCGACTACAGGAAAAAAATGTACGGTTGCCATATTTTGTTTTAGCAACAGCGTTTGACCAGTACGCAGTTGAGGCATTTCGGCTGGAAGCGATGGACTATTTGCTCAAACCGGTGGAAAAAGACCGGCTTGGAGTGACGATCGAAAGGGCCAAAAGGTACCTTGCCGAGCATGGGGAGATGGTGGAATCGGGTGAGGTTGAGGCTGGAAGGGTTGCAAGCCCGAAAAGCAAGGTGGTGGTTCGGACAGGAAGCCGGAATCTGCTGATTGATACCAGCGAGGTGATCTATGCAACGATTGAGGACGGTTTGATCCGGATTGTTGCTGCGTCGGTGACTGGTGAGAGCAGCTACAAGACAATTGATGAGTTGCAGGGTGATTTGGACCCTGAGGTGTTTTGGCGTGTGCATCGCGGGTATCTTGTGAATCTGAACCGGATCCGGGAAGTGAATCCGTGGTTTCACTCGAGCCTGATGTTAAAGATGGATGACGAGAAGGGTACGGAAGTGCCGGTGAGCCGGGCGCATGCCAAGAAGCTGCGGGCGTTTTTGAAATTATAGAAGGATGCTGGGCGATGGCTTCGGTTTACAAGGAACGGTCGGATGAGCTGGAGAAGTTTGAATTCCAGTTTGGGGT
>CAZZGS010000179.1:5282-8244 GCA_964653845.1 uncultured Bryobacter sp. | reverse complement strand
CAGCAGTTGACGTTCCCTCCCAGGCTGTTGACGTGCCCGCCAAAGCTGAAAAGGCGCAGACACACGAGCCGTTACCGGAAGCCCGGCAACCTGAGATCGCGGCAAAGGCAGCAGAAGAATCGGTGCCCTTAGCTGAGGTGGCGAGCCTCGATGCAAAGTCGAAGAAGGCGGTTACCACCGACACACACGCGATTCGAGTGGATACTGCCAAGCTCGATTACCTGCTCGACATGGTGGGAGAAATGGTGATCGCCGAATCGATGGTGCGCCTCGATCCGGATTTGAGTGGAACCAAGAACACGCGGTTACAGAGAAATCTGAATCAATTGCGCCGGGTGACCGCAGAAGTGCAGAAGGTGGCGATGGCGACACGTCTGATCCCGGTAGGAACCTTGTTCCAGCGGGTGAACCGTCTGGTACGCGATACCTCGCGAAAAGCCGGCAAGATGGCAGAGGTTGAGCTGGTAGGCGAAGATACGCAGCTTGACAAGACGATTATCGAAGAACTGACCGACCCGATCATGCACATGGTGCGCAACTCGATCGACCACGGCATTGAAGCTCCTGCAGACCGGATCAAGGCCGGAAAACCGCAATCGGGCCGGGTGCAATTGAAGGCCTATCGCCAGGCCGATCACATCCAGATTGAGATTGTCGACGACGGGCGTGGCTTAAACAAGGACAAAATCCTGGCCAAGGCTCGCGAGCGCGGCCTGATCGGAGACACGGTGCATCTGACTGACTCTGAGATCTTCCAGTTGATTTTTGAGCCAGGTTTCTCGACCGCCGAGAAGGTGACTGACATATCAGGCCGCGGCGTAGGGATGGATGTCGTGAAGAAGCAGATTCAAAAGCTGCGCGGAAAGATCGAAATTCAGTCGACACAAGGCCAGGGGACGACGTTCTATCTCAAGTTGCCGCTGACCCTGGCCATTGTGGATGGCTTGGTGGTTGGAGTGGGGAGAGAACGCTATATTCTGCCCATTTACTCGGTGCACGAGATGTTCCGGCCGATGGAGAACCAGGTCTCAACGGTACAGGGCCGAGGCGAGATGGTAATGGTTCGCAATCAGTTGCTGCCGCTGATTCGCCTGCATCGATCCCTCGGTGTAAGGCCCAAGAACGAAGATGTGTTGCAGACGCTGCTGATTGTTGCCGAGACCGAAGGACGGCGCTTCGTGTTGATGGTAGATGAGTTTATCGGCAAGCAGGAGGTAGTGATCAAGAGTCTGGGGGCGAGCATCAAGAACACTCCTGGGGTCGCTGGCGGTGCCATCCTGGGTGACGGCCGGGTGGGACTCATCCTCGACCTCGAAGCTATTTATGTCGAGCGGAGCTCAAGGGCCGAAATCATCAAAGAAAGCGTGCTGGCTGCATGCTAAAGGAATCGCCCAGCCAGTATCAGGCAACCCGGCTAAGCCCGAAGCTCTTTGATGCGGTAAGAGATTACGCTTACCGCACAGCGGGCATTGAGCTGCACGACGGCAAGCAGGAGATGGTTGCGGCGAGGGTATGGAAGCGGGCGCGAGCCTTGGGCTATGATTCGGCTGACGATTACTTTGAAGCCGTGTCGAGGGATAAAAGTGGGGATCTGCAAGTAGATTTGATCGATGCGCTGACGACCAATTTCACGAGCTTTTTCAGGGAGCCGGCGCACTTTGATTTTTTGCAGAATCAGATTCTGCCCAAGCTGCGTGGGCGCAATCAGTTCACGATCTGGACGGCGGCGAGTTCCAGTGGTGAGGAACCTTATTCGATCGCCGTTACGTTGATTGAGACTCTGGGTGAGGCTGCCTTGCGCCAGGCAAAGATTCGGGCGAGCGACATTTCTACCAAAGTACTGCGAAGTGCCGAAGCCGGGATTTATTCAGAAGAACGCTTTAGTAGCCTCGACCAGAATTGGCGAAGCCGCTATCTTTTGCGTGGGACTGGGGCACAGGAGGGCAAGTTCCGGTTTCGGCCCGAGATCCGCAGGATGATTCACTTTGAACGGATCAACCTGATGGAGCCGCTTCCAGCCGAAGGGCCTTTTCCGTTGATCTTTTTGCGCAACATCATGATCTATTTCGACCGGCCAACGCAGGAGCGCGTGGTCTCGGCGATGACGGCAAAGCTCGAGCCCGGGGGATACCTCTTTGTGGGGCATTCGGAGAGTTTGAATGGAATTTCGCATGAGCTTGATCATGTACAGGTGGCCATTTACAAAAAGACTGGACAACTGGAGGATCGTAGAGCATGACGAGTCTGAGTGGTAGAGGGGAGAGCCTATGCTAGCCGTTGGCGTTGGAGACATGAAGGTGAGCGCCAAACAAGAAGAAACCCTGGTGACCTATGGTCTTGGCTCGTGCATTGGAGTTACGATCTGGGACCCGGTAAGCAGGGTGGGCGGACTGCTGCATTTTATGTTGCCGGAATCACAGAACGATCCAGTCAAGGCCAAGGACCATCCTGCGCTTTATGCAGACACCGGAATTCCCTTGCTCTTCAAAAGTGCCTATCAGTTGGGTGCAGACAAGAAGAGGCTGCTGGTGAGGGTGGCTGGGGGGGCGCAGCTGCTCGATGGGGACGGAGTTTTCAAGATCGGAAAGCGCAATTACCTGGCGATGAAAAAGATCTTTTGGAAGGCCGGAGTAATGATCCACGCCGAAGAGGTGGGCAGCAACATTTCAAGAACTCTGCGCCTTGAGGTCGGGACGGGAAAGCTACTTCTGCAGGAAGCCGGGGAGGCAGCGCGCGAGCTGGGTCTTCAGCGCTGCGCCTAATCAAATGAAGCAATACAAAGGTGAGCCAACCAGTAAAGAAAGGAAACGACTCTAATGGCATTCGACGTAATGATTGTCGACGATTCTCCCGCGATGCGCCGCTTTATCCGCCGCGTCATCGAAGTATCGGGCTTTAGTGTGGGGCGTTATCTTGAGGCCGGCAACGGAGAAGAAGCCCTGGCGCAGTTGGAGCACGAATG
>CAZZGS010000179.1:4839-5272 GCA_964653845.1 uncultured Bryobacter sp. | reverse complement strand
GACATCAACATGCCGCGCATGGATGGGGAGCAGCTGGTTGCAGAAATGCGGAAGCAGGATCACCTGCTCGCGATTCCGATCATTGTCATCTCGACGGATGCCACTGAGGCACGAATCGGCAGGCTCTCTCAATTGGGCGCACAAGGGTATGTGACCAAACCATTTGCCCCGGAGAGACTGCGAAGGGAAATTGAGAACGTTCTTGGGGTGACCCCGGAAGGGGCACTCGTCGGAGCCGGGATAGGCATGGATGGAGGCGATGATGAGTTTAGTTTTTGATCGGCCCTTGTTGAGCGAGCAGCTTACGATGGCGGCAACAGAGGTGCTGGAGACGATGTTCTTCGCATCTGTAGAAACAGCAGACGGCGAGGCCGGGGATCCGGCGGGAGACCGGATCGGTGCCTCACTCGACTTTCATGGGGCTTGCGCCGGG
>CAZZGS010000179.1:3061-4829 GCA_964653845.1 uncultured Bryobacter sp. | reverse complement strand
CGCCGGGTGCCTTACCCTGTCGCTGGACCGGGCTGCAGCCGAGGGATTGGCTTCCAATTTCTTTGGCGGAGTCGGCGACGGGGGACCAGAGGAAGACAGCCAATCCGTGATGGTCGAACTGACGAACATGGTTTGTGGTGCGATGCTGAGTCACCTGGACCGGAACTCGATTTTTTGTCTCGATACGCCAAAGCAACTGGAGCCTGGCGTGGAGGTAACGGGAGAGATCGTTAGGGACCTGACCCTCGAAGATGGCCTGCTCCGGCTAGCCTTTTCGCTGCGGGAATCAGATTCAAGGGCAGAAGCGCAGTAAATGTCACTGTCAGCAAATCAGACCGGTCGGCCCATTCGCGTCCTGATCGTGGATGACTCGGCGGTGGTGCGGAGATTGCTGAGCGAAGCATTGTCCGGCCAGCCGGATATAGAAGTCGTAGGTACGGCCCCCGATCCCTTTGTTGCAAGGGACAAAATTCTCGAGTTGAGTCCGGACGTCCTGACACTCGACATCGAAATGCCGCGGATGAATGGACTGAGCTTCCTCAAGCGGGTGATGCACTACCAGCCGATGCCGGTAATCATCATTAGCTCACTTGGGCAGGCGGGATGTTCGGCCTCGGTTGAGGCGTTGCGCCTTGGGGCAGTGGATGTTTTGGGAAAGCCGCATGGCCCTTATTCTGTAGGCGAACTGAGTTCCCAACTGGCCGGGAAAGTACGTCTTGCAGCGGCGGCTCAGGTGCGGCGCGACCCGTCAGCCCGGAGAGAAACAGGGCTGGCCAGCCCGCCGCCAAGAGGCGCGTCGGGTACCTGGTGCCGGCATCTGGTTGCAATTGGATCATCGACAGGGGGCACGCAGGCAGTTGAGACGGTATTGCAGGGATTTGGGGCGGATTGCCCACCAATTCTCATCGCCCAGCACATCCCGGCGGGCTTCAGCCGGGCATTCGCCAAGCGGCTCAACGAGATCTTGCCGATGGAAGTGAAGGAAGCCGAGGACGGCGACACTCTGGCGGCCGGCAGGGTACTGATTGCCCCTGGCAATTTTCACATGCTGCTCAAGAAGCAGGGCGGAGCATATGCGGTGATGGTGAAAGACGGCCCGCTGGTTTGTTATCAGCGTCCGAGCGTGGATGTGCTGTTTGGATCGGTTGCACAAGCCGCCGGGCCCGACAGTGTGGCAGTGATTTTGACTGGCATGGGAAGCGATGGTGCACTCGGGATGAAGCGGATCCGGGATGCAGGGGGCTGGACGATCGCTCAGGACGAAGCAAGTTGTGTTGTCTACGGCATGCCTCGAGAGGCTGTGAAGGCCAATGGCGTAGAGGAATCCGTCAGCCTGAGCCGCGTTTCTGCTGCGATCGACGAGGGCCTCAAGAAGCCGCGCAGGGCGGTGGCCTCGGTTGCACTGCCTTACCAGAAATCCTCGGCCATTTAGATTTCTTCTCAAAGGAAGACAATCTGGACCGATACGAGTGAGTGACCCGAATGGGTTGAGAGAAGAGAGGAGAACTATGAATTTATACAATCAACTATTTGCAGTCTGCCTCCTGGCCCTGCCAGCCGCAGCCGAGATGAAGGTGAATCACGCGGAGGCCGTCAAGAATGCGGTAAAGCGTACCAATCCCGAATACAGCCCTATGGCCAAGCAGATGCGGATCCAGGGCGAGGTGGAGGTAGAAGTGAAGATTTCTGAGAGTGGCGATGTATCGGATGTGAAGGTAGTAACCGGAAACCCGATGCTTTCAGCGACGGTGGTCAAGGCGATGAAGGA
>CAZZGS010000179.1:1670-3051 GCA_964653845.1 uncultured Bryobacter sp. | reverse complement strand
CCTTTAGCGAAGACGGAAAGCCGGCACCGGTAGTGGCAAATCTGCGGTTCACGTTCAAGCAGTAAGGGCCCACTGAGAAGCGGGCAAGAGAGACAACAGGGAGGTTGATAAGAAGGCAATGGAAACAAGCGCAAGTAAAAAACTGATTGGCAGCGTAGGACTGCTGATAGCTCTGGCCCTCGTCGTAGGCGGAGGAGCTCTGATGGTGAACTATCGACTCGGCGACTTATTGAACGAGGCGATTACCGTCAAGGCGAAACTGCGGGATTCGGCGGCCAAGATCGGGCAGGAGGCCACCGAGATGGTGGCCTCCGAGCGCGGGCTGGCATTCTCGATGATGCTGCAACAGACTCAGCAGGCAGATGCGATGCGAGCCCGGTTCGCTAAAGCGCAAGAGGGCTTTCAGCGCGCGGCTGGCGAATACGCAGCCGGAGTAAAGAATACACCGGCGGCGGCTGAGGTGAACAACCTGATTTCCACCTTTGAAACCTCGCGACGCATGCACGAGGAATTGCGCGGAATGATGGAGCAGCAGAAGATGGATCTTGCAATTGCGCTCCTCAATGAAAAGCTGTTGCCTCAACTCTCGGGATTGAGTGAATCTGCAAAAAAACTGGCCGAATACCAGACAGCTCAAATCGAGCAACTCGGGCAGAGCGCGGCCTCAACAAGCTCAGCCGGATTCTGGATTGTACTCATTCTGAATCTTGTAGCCTTTGCCGTTGGAGCCGCTGTGTTCATGATGGTCAAGAAGTTGACTGCGACACTTCGGGATACTGTTTCCGAGTTGAGTAACAGCGCGCAGCAATTGAGCAACACTTCGTCCGAGGTAGGCAGCTATAGTATGTCCCTGTCGAAATCGGCAAGCGACCAGGCAGCTTCACTCGAAGAGACTTCGGCCTCGACTGAAGAAATCCACTCGATGACCCGCAGCAATGCAGATAACTCCAAACAAGCCGCCTCGCGGATGCAAGAGGCAGCCCAGAAGGTGGAGGAAGCCAACAGTGCATTGGCCGAGATGGTCAACAGCATGAATGAGATCAGCACCTCATCGAGCAAGATCTCGAAGATCATCAAGGTCATCGACGAAATCGCCTTCCAAACCAATATTCTGGCGCTCAATGCAGCAGTGGAAGCTGCGCGGGCTGGGGAAGCTGGCATGGGCTTTGCAGTGGTGGCAGATGAAGTACGCAACCTGGCGCAACGCTCTGCCCAAGCGGCCAAAGATACGACACAACTGATCGAGGAATCGATCCAGAGCGCCACCAGCGGCAAGAACAAGTTGGATCAGGTAGCACGAGCCAGCGCCAGCGTAAACGATCTGGTGAAGGCCGTAGGCAGCCTGGTGGAGCATCTGCTGACGCCGCGCCTGCGCTTCGAC
>CAZZGS010000179.1:0-1660 GCA_964653845.1 uncultured Bryobacter sp. | reverse complement strand
GGGTAGCGAAGAGCAGGAACGCGGCATCGAACAAATCGCCAAGGCGGTGAGCCAGATGGAGCGGGTCACGCAACAAATCGCAGCCAACGCCGAAGAAGGCGCAGCAGCCGGAGAGGAACTCCGCAAACACGCAACAACCGTCGGCCGCACCGTCGATTCACTCCAGGCGCTGGTAGGACAAGACCCATTGCAGCCAAAGGCACCTGTGCGAAAGCCAGTCGCACCTCCAGGCAAAACAAGTTCCACCAGCAGCCGGTACGAGAGCTCACGGCCAACCAAGCTTGGTGCCTCAACAAATAAGTATCAGCCCAGCTTCCACTCAGGCCAAAGCTCGAATGTTGGAGTCATGGACAAGAAAGACCCCTTCCCGATGGACGACAGCTTCGAGGAGTTCTAGGCAAAAGCCTGACTCCTTCTAGAATCGAGTTCTTCTTTTTAAAGTGATCTTGAGTTTTAGAGATACTCGTAAATTACATCGACAAGCAGCGGCCCAAGGAAATCGGATGCCGTTCGCTCTACGGCCTCAAGCATTTGCTCACAATGCGCACGGCTGTTTGAGATCGTAACGGCAGCAACTACACCGCGCTTCCACACATCCTGAAAGTCAATCTCCGCAACCGCCACGTTATGGCGGTTGCGGAGTCTTGCTTTCAAACCTGTTACCCAGTGACGCTTGTCCTTAAGAGACTGTGCGTCGACAATGTGAAGTTCGAGGGTTAATACACCGATCGAAGGCATTTCTGGGTGCCTGGACTTAGTCCATCAGAGCTTCGGCAGCCACTCGTTCGTTCACGAAGGCTTCCATCTGGTCTCCGGGGCGGATGTCCTGGTAGTTGGCGATAGCGATACCGCATTCAAAGCCCGTCTTTACTTCAGAAACATCGTTCTTGAAGCGCTTCAGGGTATCAAGTTTGCCGGTATGGACGACTGCGCCGTCGCGCAGCAACCTTACGCTGCAGTCGCGAGAGAAGGTACCTTCGGTGACGTAGCAACCGGCGACGGTGCCCACCTTGGTAATGCGGAAAACATCTCGTACTTCGGCCCGTCCACGGAAGACTTCCTTGTACACAGGATCGAGCATGCCAACCATGGCCTTCTTGATCTGGTCGACCACCTCGTAGATGATCGTGTGCAGACGAATGTCGACTTTTTCAGCGTCAGCCGTCTGGGTCGCACTGCGATCCGGACGAACGTTAAAGCCGATGATGATGGCGTTTGAGGCCGAGGCGAGGAGCACATCGGTTTCGGTGATGGCACCGACACCGGTATGGAGAACACGGATACGAACTTTTTCGTTCGAGAGTTTGAGCAGGGTCTCGGCCAGCACCTCAGCCGAGCCGCCCACATCAGACTTGAGGATGAGGTTGAGATCCTTGATCTCGCCCTCTTTAAGCTGCTGATGAAGGGCATCGAGACTGATGCGGGTGCGAGCCATGGCGATATCGCGGGCCTTGGCTTCACGATAAAGCACGATCTGCTTGGCCTTGGAAGTATCGGTAACAACCTGGAAGGTGTCGCCCACTTCGGGCATTTGTTCGAGCCCGAGGACTTCGACGGGCGTTGCCGGTTCGGCTTCACGAACGGGGCGACCGAGATCGTCAAACAGGGCGCGGACCTTACCAAAGACAGAACCGCAGATAAAGAAGTCGCCGACACGGAG
>CAZZGS010000178.1:0-8251 GCA_964653845.1 uncultured Bryobacter sp. | reverse complement strand
GTAGATTCGTTTGCTCCGCGTGAAGTGACCGGGACCAGCGGGTAGATGTTGCCGCTAGAAAGGGCTGCAATGCGCGAATGCCGGAAGCGATCGACGACCAGGCCCGGGAGGAGGACGTTCATCGCCCAGGTAAGCGAAGCGTTGCCGGAAGACCCAAACTTTCGACCGGCAAGGTAGATGATGTTCTCTGCGTCAGGCAGCCGATGGAGCGCGCCATGGTCGAGCAAATCTTCGCTGAGGATCTTGACCCCGGCCGCTGCCAGTGCTTCGCGCGGGCGGTCTTCGCTGAATCGAGATACCGCCAGAACTTGCTGCTTCGACCCGAGGGCATCAATCGCCTTCTGGATCCTCATGGCAAGGGTCGGGCCCATTTTGCCACCGGCACCCAGGATCAGAAAGTCTCCAGGTAAAGATCGAAGTACTTCAATATCAGCTTCGTTTGGGTGTGAGAGCCAGTTTTCGAGGGCAGCCTCGTCGCGAAATCCTTGCATTCCTTTAACCATACTCGAAGCCAGCGATGCCAAGGCAACTATGTGCGGGAGGTGGCAGGGCTTGGCCCAAAGACATGCGGATCAATTGGCGAGTTGAGGCCAGGCCCTGCTCAGTGGCGAGGCGGTTGGCCAAAGGGTTCTGCGGAAATAAGTCCCAGTAAAGCGAAGCCTCTCTTGGGATCCTGGTGAGAAGCTCTTCGGCATCGGATTCGTCTTCGGCAACAAAAGGCCCGATGTAATTCGCCAAATGCCCGGGTCGTACCAGAAGGTAGGCATCTTCGAGGGAATGTACGGTGCTTTCGGCTGCCAGGGCTTCGATCACATGAGTAGTTTGAATGGGTGTTGGGAGGTCGAATGGCAACTGCGTTCCTGAGCGAGACCAGCGCTCAATCGGGCACTGCTCCTCAAAGCCGAAGCTGCGATAGAGGGGCGCGCCCATCGTCGTCGCATCCAGGCCGATGCTTGCGATATTGCGGGCCTTCAAGAGATCGAGGATGGTTGACAGAAGCTTGCGGGCGAGGCCTTTGCCACGATGTTCAGGCAAGGTTAGAACCATCCCGATCCAGGCCAGATCGTCGTCGTAGGTGATCGCAGTAGCGGTCGCGGCGAGGCTGCCGTCGATCTCGATGCCCCAACAAAGCCCTGGGCTGAGGGTGATCAAGCGTTGCCAATCGGCAGGTGTCTGGTTCCATCCGGCGGCAAGACTTAAGCGCATCATGGCCTCCAGAGGAAACAGATGCAACTTGCGAGGTGTCAAAATCGTCACAGGAGTATTATGCGCCAGACCGTGAGTGTTCTTAGTATTGTGCTGCTTGTGCAGAGTTTGCCAGCCGCCGAATTGCCGGTGCGGAAGGTGATTCTGTATAAGCACGGGATTGGGTATTTCGAGCGAGGCGGCGAGATCCCGGCCGGCCAGTCGGCCCGGCTTGACTTCAAAGCGAACGAAATGAACGATGTGCTGAAGTCGCTCACGATCAACGATCTGACGGGTAACTCGGTGGCCGGAGTTCGCTATGACTCCAGCATGCCGCTATCCTCGAAGCTGGCTGAGTTCCCCTTTAAGCTGGGTGAGCGTACGCCGCTGACTGATTTTCTCGATCAGTTGAAGGGTGCCAAGATCGAGTTGAAGCTGGGGCAGGGAAGTGTCGTTGGGCAAATTATCGGGGCGCGCGTGGCGCAGAGTCGTGAACGTTCTCAGACCAGCACGGATGTATTGAGCATCCTGACTTCAAACGGGGACATCGCAACATACGACCTCGGTTCAGTTACTTCGATGCGGCTGACCGATCCAGAACTGCAACTGCAATTGAGCGAGTATTTGCGAAGTCTGAACGTCAGCAGGAGCCGTGAGCAGAAGAGCGTCTACGTGGACTCGGCCAAGGATGCTGCGCGCAAGCTAAGCGTGGCCTATACGATTCCGATGCCGATTTGGAAGTCGAGCTACCGATTGGTTCTCGATGCCGGTGCTTCGAAGAAGCCGATGCTCGAAGGCTGGGCGATTATCGACAACACGACGAGTGAGGATTGGACCAAGGTCGATCTCAGCGTCATATCGGGCCGGCCGATTAGTTTCATCTCCAAGCTTTATGAGCCGAAGTTCCTGCAGCGTCAGGTGGCTGAGCTTGAAGAGGAGCAGCCTTTGGCTCCCAAGACCTATGCAACGGCCGCAGCACCAGCTCCCGCTGCTGGACGAGCTGGAGGGATGCGAATGGATAAATTTGCTGCAGTTGCCGAAATGAGCACCATGTCGGCTTCGGTCTCGAATGTGCAAGTGGATACAACCACGCGAGAAGCTGGAGAGCTATTTGAGTATAAATTTAGCCAACCCGTCACCGTGAAACGCAATGAGAGCGCTATGTTGCCCTTCGTTCAACAGGAGATCAACGCCCGCAAACTGCTGATCTACACTGAGAACTCATCCAGCCAAAATCCGCTGAATTCGGCGGAGCTTACGAATTCAACTGGCAAGACCCTCGATGGTGGTCCGCTGAGTGTTTACGATGGCGGTGTTTACGCGGGCGAGGCTCTCGTGAATACCTTCAAGCCCGGTGACAAGCGGCTACTCAGTTATGCGAGCGATCTGGGTACGCGCGTCATTGAAGACAGCAACGATGCTCCACAGGTCTTGCGTACGATCAAGGCCAGCGGCGGAGTCGTTACCTTGAACTCCACAACTGAGACCACCAAGACCTACAAGATCACCAATGTGGATCGCAAAGTAAAGACGCTGATTCTAGAGCATGCGATTCGCTACGACCACAAATTGATGGGGGTCAAGCCTGCTGAGCAGACTCCAACCCACTATCGATTTGAGGTTAAGTTGACTGGGGAGGCGAGCCAGAGCTTCCCTGTCAAGGAAGAACGCAGCTTGAGCGAGCAGTTGCAGATCAGCGGCGTGGGCGACGAGCAGATTGGCTTCTGGGTCGCATCGAACCGTCTCTCTGCGGAGGCGAAACAGGTGATGAACGCCATCGCCGCACTGCGCCGTCAGGTGGCGGAATCGAATCGCGCCATCCAGGCGATGAATCAGCAGGTAACAGAATCGAGTGCGGATCAGGAGCGAGTGAGGCGGAATCTTTCAAGCCTGAACTCTGTTTCAGGCCAGACCGAGCGGGTGCAGAAGTATGCCTCGGACCTGGCAAGCCTTGATGGAAAGATCGTTACACTTCGAGATCAGATCGCCGCAGAGACCAAAAAACGGGACGGGTTGAATCAACAATTGGCGCAACGAATCGAAGCCGCAAATTTTTGAGCAATTGCGTGGATAGATCTTGTCATTCGCTAGCTAAAATAGGGACTTGATTTCGGAACCACATCTGGCATTGGACTGGCAAGGAGTGGTGCCCAGCGTAGACTCGGTACCGGCTGTCTTCCTGATCCACATGAAGAAGGGCCAGCCGTATCTGGCCCGCACCACCATGTTGAAGCGCCGGCTCTCTCGTTTACTTGCCCCAAAAGAGGGAAGTCGCCTGATTGACCTGTCTTCTCTGGCCGAAAGGATCGAGATCTGGTACACCCCTTCTCGCCTGGAGCAGACGCTCAATTTCTATTCACTGGCGAAACTGCACTTTGGCGATACCTACAAGAAGATTGTTCGCTTGCCTTCGCCGCCCTATTTGAAGGTGCTGCTCAACAATCCTTTTCCTCGAACCATGATCACTTCAAGGTTGAGCGGGAAGGAGAATTTGTTCTTTGGCCCTTTTCGGAATCGGGCCGAGGCCGACCGTTGGGAGAGCGAGGCGCTCGACTTCTTTCAGATTCGCCGTTGCGAAGAAGAGCTTGATCCCAATCCGGATCATCCCGGCTGCATTTACGGCGAGATGAACCAGTGCATGCGGCCCTGTCAGGATGTGGTTGGCATTAACGAATATTCCAGTGAGGTGAAGCGCCTGACGGGCTTCATTGAAACACATGGCCATAGCCTGCAAGAGTCGGTTGCCCATGCCCGAGATCGTGCGAGCGAGAACATGGAATTTGAAGAGGCGGCACGACAGCATCGTCGCTTCGAAAAGGTGGAAGGACTGCTGCGTCTGGCCAGCGAGATTACCACCGATATCCGTTTTGCCAACGGGGTGAGTGCTGTGAAGATGGATGGCGGGGTGCAGCTTTACTTCCTGCTCGACGGGCTGTGGCATCCCCCGATTGCCTTCGATATGAAGATGCAGGCCGGAGAATCGATGGACAGGAGACTGCGGCAGATCGTCGAAGAACTGCCCGTCCCGCGCCCGACGCTGAAGGAGCGTGAAGAACACCTGGCTCTGCTATCGCGTTGGTTTTTCTCGACTTCACGCGATAGCGAATGGTTGCCCTTCGCTTCCCGGGCCGATATCCCCTATCGAAAATTAGTGCGCTTGATCTCGAGAGCTATAAACCCAGCCCCGGCCCATGCGACGATGGGCAGTAATGAAGCATCAACTCCCTCTTAGTCTTATTCTTGTCGCCTCGCTATTGGGTCAGGAAGTCTCGCAATCTGGGTTGCGCCTGGAGGCCGAACGGGCGATGGTGGCGCAGCCTGAGCGCGCCCCCAAGGCGATGGTGACCACCTGCAATGAATTTGCGACCCAGGCAGGTATCGAGATTCTCAAGAAGGGCGGCAATGCGGTGGATGCCGCTGTTGCTGTCGCCTTCGCCCTTGCCGTGGTTCACCCTGAGGCAGGCAATCTTGGCGGTGGCGGCTATTTGCTGGTCCGCATGGCCGATGGGCGAGCCAAGCTGATTGACTACGGTGCGCGTGCGCCCATGGCCTCAAAGCAAGGTGTTTTCGCTAACGCTAAAGAGGCCGCAACCGGCTATAAGAGCATGGCTGTACCCGGCACTCCTGACGGTATGGCCCTGGCACACAAGCTTTTTGGCAAGCTGCCGTGGAAGGCGGACCTTGAACCCTCGCGAAAGCTGGCCAAGGACGGCTTCACCGCTTCGCAGCGCATGGAGCTGATCCTCAGGTTGCAAGTCCCGGTGATGAAGTCCTATACCGATTCGTCCCGCATTTTCCTGCATGGTTCAGATCAGCCTCTAAAGCAGGGTGAGTTGGTGCGTCAGCCAGAGCTTGCAGCGACGATTGCCCGGATGCAAAAGAAGGGTGCCCGTGAGTTTTACGAGGGAGAAACAGCGAAGCGGCTGGCTGCTGACATCCAGGCCAGCGGAGGACTGATTACGACTGCCGATCTTAAGGACTACAAAGCAATCGCCCGCGAGCCGCTGGAAACTACCTACCGCGGCTATCCCATTCTGACCAGCGCCCCTAGCTCGAGTGGCGGAATGGCCATCATTGAGATGCTCAATGTGATCGAGAACTTTCCGATGCCTGTTGGAATGGAGGGAAGCGCCAATCACCGTCATATCCAGGTGGAGGCGATGAAGCGGGCTTTTCGAGATCGGATTCTGTACGCTGGCGACCCAGACTACGTTCAGATCCCGGTGGCCAAGCTCACCAGCAAAGAATATGCCAAAGAGATCGCCTCTTCGATTTCTGTAGACAAAGCGACGTTGTCAAAAGACCTTGGTGATTTGCCCAAGGACATTGAAGCTTTGGTTGGGGAGAGTAACGACACGACGCACTTCAGCATAGTCGATGCCGAAGGCAACATCATTACGAACACCTATACGCTTAGCGGCTTTTATGGCAGCCAGGTGGTGGTCAAAGGCACGGGTGTGCTGATGGGAAACATCTATGGCGCGTTTTCGAATTCAGGTAAAAAAGTTTTGCCGGCAGGAAATCGTCCACCGAGCACGATGTCTCCAACTGTTGTTCTGACCAAAGACAAGAAGGCCTGGTTTGCCCTTGGCAGCCCGGGTGGAGCAACGATCCCCAATACGCTGGTGGAGGTGATCACCAATGTGATCGATTTCAAGATGAGCTTGCGCGACGCGATTGAGTATCCTCGCGTGCATCATCAGTATCTACCGGATCGCATCGAGGCCGAGCCTGGGGCCATCGCTTATGAGGTGGCTGAGAAGTTGAAGTCTTACGGACAAATTCTCAGCACACGTTACCGTAGCCAGGGGGATGTACATGCCGTGATGATTGAAACCCAATCAGGCTGGCGTCTAGGCTGGAGCGATGGCCGTCGCGGCGGCAAGGTTCTGGGTTACTAGAACGGGAGATCGTCGTCTTCTTCCGCTTTGCTTTTGGATGTGGAGTCAAGTTGGTCGTTGAAGTAGATGTTGACGTCCTCACCACGAGTCTTGCGAGTCACTTCCAGCTCCACCCCGATCAGTTCGTGCAGGTGATTCTTGAGATCGGAGAATCGCTCTAGCTCAAGCCCGCAGATCATCAATTCGTCGAGAACATATTGGCGAGTTTTTTCTGTGATTCCGCGGCGCTTCCACATGAGTTGGTTGGCGTTGGTAGGGCCAATCACACGTAAGGTGAATTTCAATACCGGGTTGCCACTGGTGGGTGACTTGTAAAGTTCCACATCTTCAATGCGGACTTCGTATTTCCCATCGGAAATCTCGGCGACTTGTTTTTTCGGTTTTGTTTCAGTTCGAACCGTTCGGTCAAAACGGCTCAGGTCAATATCCACATTGGTACTGCGAAAAGAGGTATTCATGGTGAGTTTCTGTCTCCTGCAAGATTCATTTGCAATCGAGGTGCCAAAGATTTGCCGCTTGAATATGGGAACTCGCAACACATTGCAGGTGTCTGATCGGGCAGGAGGCAATGAGCCATGTTCGAGACAGCGATGGTAGACCAAAGCAGCGGCCAGGGAGCATTGAGCATTTCGAGTTGGCTTCTGCTGCAATGTGGAGTCGTGAGTGGGCTTTTGGCAATCGGGTTGTATCTACCGGTGGCACAGCCCGATCTGCCATACATACAGATTCCGGCACCGGCCCCTCGATTTCGCGAAGCGATTCGAGTGATCTCAACCAGTATTGAGCGAAGGGGTGCACCCTCTCCGGTAAGGCGATTTAGCTACTCTCCACCAACCGCAACGGGCAGTGTGGTGACTGCGTCGTCTTCGACGCAAGCGGATTTCGCTGGGTTGCCCATGTCCAATTCCACAAACACTGGAATCCCAGAGGGCATCGTTGGGGCTTTTGATGTACCCAAGGTGGCACCACCACCAAAGCCCGTGGTTCGGGAACTTGTGAAGCCTGAAGCTCCGGCAAGGCTCCAGATAGGTGGCAGCGTGCTCGCGTCAAAGATCCTGCAACGGCCCCAGCCGATCTATCCCGAACTTGCCCGCAGAGCAAGAATCGAAGGAGTTGTCACCCTACACGGCATCATCACGCGCGAAGGAAGAATTGGACAACTACGAGTGCTCAGTGGCCATCCGTTGCTGCTGCGCGCGGCCTTCGATGCGGTGAGCCAGTGGGTTTACAGCCCGACGCTGCTAAACGGCCAACCTGTTGAAGTTGAGGCTCCGATCGAAGTCCGCTTCAGTTTGTCGCGCTAGCCGTTTCACGTGGCTGATTGGCGGCACGAGCCAACAGAAACAGGATCAGGCCCATTGTTGCCAGGCCTAATGCGAAATGCAACGTGTGGGCCTTGATCCAGCCCAGTGCGTTCTCGCCCATCTGTTGACCTAACCAGGCGAGAAAAAAATAACGAGGGATGCGTGCGACCAGAATTGTGATGGCGAAGTGCAGCGGCCGGATGCCGAGCACCCCAGCGCAGGCAACGAAGGCCTTGAGCGGCATCGGGATCACGGAGATGCAAGGTACAAAAACTGTGACCAGACCATAGCGAGAGAACCACTCGCGAAACTTCATTCCACGGGGCCCGCTGGCTACCTGGTCGAGATACTTCTGCCCCCCACGGCGGGCAAGTGTAAACAAAATCATCGAGCCTATCAGAGAGCCTGCCGTAGCAAGTGCTGCGCAGAGATAGCCTGAAGCAGGCGCCCGATTGGCGACCACCACAAGGAGTGTATCGACTCCTCCAGGCAATGGAATCCCTGTCGAATCCAGCAGTGCGAGAAAAAATACTCCGATCGGCCCCAGGGCGACGATCTTGGCAAAAAACGCTTTCATGGGTTAGGGGTTCCCCAATCTGTTTAACATTTCGGCTTCATCGATAATTTCGACACCCAACGCTTTGGCCTTGTCGAGTTTTGAGCCGGCTTCTTCACCGGCAACTACCGCTGTTGTTTTTTTCGATACACTTCCAGAGACTTTCGCCCCAGCAGCCTCCAGCATCGCCTTGGCTTCCTCCCGTTTCAGGGTTGGGAAGGTGCCTGTAAGGACGAAGGTCAGGCCTGCCAGCGGGCCCACCGCCTTACCTTTCACTTCTTGGGTGAAGGTGAGCCCGGCAGATC
>CAZZGS010000177.1:0-8256 GCA_964653845.1 uncultured Bryobacter sp. | reverse complement strand
CCTTTGGCTATTTCTTTCGTTATGCGATGACGCAGGATTAGCGCTACCTGAAGATGGTCAGAACCTACGCCGCTCTTTGCTCGAATTTACTGAGCAGGGGGGAAAGACATCCAATTGGCCGCCACCCGAACTTCTCTCTTTCATGGCATTCGCCCAGCATTCTGGAATCCCAACAAGGCTTTTGGACTTTACGACAGACAGCTACGTAGCCTCCTATTTCGCTGCGAAGAAAGCTCTAGACAGTGACGACTTTGAGAGCGCTGGGACATTGTCAATTTGGTGTATTCCATCCAGACTCATTAGCGACCAATTTTATTGGGGAGAGGGAAGCCCACTCGTAAAGGAGCGAAGGGTGCAAATCGTCACAGCACCCACCTATATGAACCAGAACTTGAGGGCACAAAAAGGCCTCTTCCTCTATGATCAGAAGCTCGAACAGAATACCAACCCAATGAATCTATTGGATGCATTTCCTCCCGACTCAAACCCACCAATCAAGTTAACGCTCCCACACAGCGAAGCCGACGAACTCTTGTTTCTGCTGCGACGCCTTGGCTACCACACGGCAAGCCTCTTCCCTTCTCCGGAGCAAATTGTACAGGGCATCAGGGAGGCAAGAATACTTGACGACAGGCGCAGCCGAATGACCTCTAATACCTAGCTAGATCTTTAGTGGCAAACCCATTAATCCGGTCCACTTGGTTCTAATCACCTCTCAGCCGCTCCGCACCACCCGCATCCAGTCCACCAACGCACGCCCCAAAACCTCAACCAGCAAAACTGCCAAAACGATCCAGCCTACCGCAAACCCAGAACAAACAATAGCCGATCCTCCTAGCCAGCGAGCAATCGAATACACCGCTAGCGGCAGAACAAGATAAGCAACACCTCGCACCACCCACCTCAAAACGACCGCGCCCTCAGCCCCTCCAGCAACCCAAACAACGCACCCACAATCTTCGCCGGCGGCGCTCCCGTAGTATCGATAGCCTTCAGTACCCCAGACGGCGAAAAGCTCGCCCCCGGAGACTTCTGAATCAACTCCATCAACTTCGCCGGATCAATCTTCGCCTGCGGATGAAACTTCACCTGGAACATCCCCTGCCGTCTCTCAACGCTCTCCACCCCAATCAGCTGAGCCAGATTCTTCGCTTGTCCAAAGTCCACCAGGATCTTCACGTCATCGGGCACCGGCCCATACCGGTCCGCAAACTCAGCCACAATCTCGTTGGCCACCTCGCGGCTCTTCGCATCGGCAATCTTCTTATAAGCCCGCAACCGCTGATTATCCTCGGGGATATACGTCGAAGGGATCCGGATCTCAAACCCGAGATTCAGAGTCGAGTGAATCTCAAGCGGTACCTCTTCGCCCTTCATCTCCCGCACTGCTTCCTCAAGCATCTTGATGTACATATCAAACCCGACCAGATTGATATGCCCGCTCTGCTCACCACCAAGCAAACTGCCAGCGCCACGCAACTCAAGATCGAGCGCCGCAATCTTGAAGCCAGCACCCAGATCGGAAAACTCCTTCAGCGCCGCCAGCCTCTTCCGCGCCACCTCAGTCAACTCCGTATCCGTAGGCACCAGCAAATACGCATAAGCCCGGCGATTGGACCGCCCCACTCGACCCCGCAACTGATACAGCTCGCTCAAGCCATAATTTTGCGAGTTCTCGATAATGATCGTGTTCGCCAGCGGAATATCAAGCCCATTCTCAACAATCGTCGTGCACACAAACACATCAAACTCATGGCGCATAAACCCGAGCAGCACCTTCTCCAGCTCGTTGTCCACCATCTGCCCATGCCCCACACCAACCCTCGCGCCAGGCACCAGCTCCTGAATAGAAAACGCCCGCTCATAGATCGACTCGACCCGATTGTGGACAAAGTAAACCATGCCCGCGCGCGCAATCTCCTGCTCGATCGCCGCCTTGATCACTTCCTGGTCAAACTTCGCAACCACCGTATGCACCGCCAACCGGTCCTTCGGCGGCGTCTCGATCACAGACAAATCGCGAATCCCAACCAACGACATATGAAGAGTACGAGGGATCGGTGTAGCAGATAAAGTCAACACATCCACGTTCTTCTTCATCTGCTTCAGCCGCTCCTTATGAGACACCCCAAAGCGCTGCTCCTCATCCACAACCAGCAAGCCCAGATCCGGGAACTTGATGTCCTTGGACAAGATCCGGTGCGTCCCAATCAGAATGTCCACCTTACCGTTCTCGAGGTCCTCCATTACTTGCTTCGATTCCTTCGGATTTCGGAACCGGCTCAAATGCTCAATCCGCACCGGGAACGCGGCAAACCGCCGCTTGAAGCTTTCAAAATGCTGGAAGGCAAGCACCGTCGTTGGTGCCAACACCGCCACCTGCTTGCCGTCCCCCAGAGCCTTAAACGCCGCCCGCATCGCCACTTCCGTCTTGCCAAACCCGACATCGCCCACAACCAGGCGATCCATCGGCAACTCGCTCTCCATATCCCGCTTGATATCCCTCACCGCCGCCAACTGATCCCTCGTCGCGTTGTACTCAAAGGAATCTTCAAACTCGCGCTGCCAGTTGGAATCAGGCGAGAACGCATAGCCCTCAGCCATCCGCCGCTGCGCATACAACTTCAGCAGCTCATCGGCCATATCGCGCATCTTCGCCTTCACGCGGCTCTTCGTCTTCTGCCACGTGATCCCGCCCAGTTTGTCCAGCGGTGCCTTCGTCTCTCCGCCACTCCCGCTGCGATACTTCGATATCAAATCCAGCCGCGTCACCGGCACATACAGCTTCGATTCCCCCGCGTATTCAAGCAGTAAGAACTCCCCATTCCCCTCCCCCTGATTGATTATCTTGATCCCCAGAAACTTACCCACACCATGCGTCTGGTGCACCACAAAATCGCCCACCTTCAAGTCTGCGATGTCCGCGGCAAACGCACCCATCGAAGCCACAGGGCCCCGCTGATTGGACCGCGCCACCATATCGGACGACTCAAACAAATCATCCCCGCCAAACAACGCAAGCTTCGGATCGCGAAACACTGTCCCTCGCGCCAGCCTGCCCTTCACCAAAATCACATTCGCATTTGCACCTTGATACACCCGCTCTGACAAATAAGCAGGCATCACTTCCTCAGGCGGCAACATCACCTGATAAGGCACCTTGTACTCGCTAAACACATCCGCAAACCGCTCCACCTCACCGAGCGAATTGGCAAAAAAGACCACCCGGGACCCACTCGCCACCAGCGTCCGCGATTCCTCAACAGCCAACCGGATATTCCCGCGAAACGTGATCCCGGGCCGCGAACCAAACTCAAACGCATGTGCCCCAACATCAAGCCCCAACTCGCGCAATTCCAGCTCCCTCATCAGCGCTGCCCCATGCGACGCCAGTTCCCCGTAGTGGAAGTAATGCCCCTCGGGCTCCACCTCATGCGCCCCATCCTCCAGCCGCTTCCAGAACCGCTCAGCTGAGGCACGCACCTGCTCCGGCTCATCCCAAAACAACAAACCCTTCCCCACCAGATTCAGCAGCGAAAACTCACGAGGCCCGTCCGTATCAGTCGGTGTCTCAACCAGCGGCAGAATCCGCACCTCCGGCACTCGGGCCACACTCCGCTGCGTCTCAACATCAAATCGCCGAATCGTCTCGATCGTGTCCCCAAAGAATTCCAGCCGCACCGGCTTCTCTGCCTCGGCCGGATAGATATCGACGATGCCGCCGCGAATCGAAAACTCCCCCACCATCTCCACCGGCTCACGCTGCTCATAGCCGATCCGCCGCAAATGCAACGACAGATCTTCAAGAGCAACCTCCTCGCCTTCTTTCAGCGACAAGACCAGCTGCCGGTAAAAACTAGGTGCCGCCACGCGCAACATCGCACTCGCTACCGGAGCAATCGTAATGGGCGCATCACCGGTCGAGAGCTTCCAAAGCCCAATCGCCCGCTGCTCTAGAATCTCCGAGTGCGGAGCCAGCTTCTGATGAGGCAACACATCAAGCGGAGGCACAAGCTGCGCCCTCGCTCCCGCTGGCTCAAGCAAAGTCAGAAACGTATTCGTAGACTCAAGCACTGCTTCAGCCTCACGATTCCCGTCCGTAATAACTAGCATCGGCGTGCGAGTGCGGTCCCAAAGCAAAGCCAGCATCAGCCCCTTGGCGGCCACAGTCAGACCACTGAGCGAAAGGGTATGCGCATCCTCCTGTCCAAGCCGTTCGAGGACCTGGACAAACTCAGCCCGTTCAGAAACACTTAGCAGAAGGTCGCGAATCACTGATGGCGATCCAATATCTGTTGCACCAGATTGGTTGTCGAATAACCAGGCTCAAGCGGCAATGCCATCACAGTCCCCCCGGCGGCCTCTACCTCTTCGCGCCCGGCAATGAAGTGGCTCCAGTCCGCACCCTTCACCAGAAAATCTGGCAGCACCTCAGCAATCAATTCCCGGGGCGTATCCTCATTAAAGAAAGTAACGGCATCCACAGCCTCCAGTGAAGCGGCAATCTCGGCCCGCGTGTCCTCATGAAGAATCGGCCGAGACAACCCCTTCAACCTCTGCACGCTGTCATCGGTATTCAAGGCCAAAATCAAGATATCGCCCAAAGACCGCGCCGCCTCAAGCAGCCGCACGTGCCCTGGATGCAGGATGTCATAACACCCATTCGTAAAGACAACCTTCTTTCCTTCAGCTTTCCACAAGGCACGCTGAGCGACAAGATCGGGACGCGAATAGGTTTTGGACATAACAATAGCTACACTCTTAGTTTATGAGAGCCTTGCTGTTCTTCGCTGTCTTTGCGACAATTCTTCCCGCCCAATCCCTCGACGACAAGATCGCCCAGATCGCCAAATCTCTCCAGCCCCTCCTCGTCGAATGCCGCCGCGATATCCACATGCACCCCGAGCTATCGAACAACGAAGTCCGCACCGGCAAGCTCATCGTCGAAAAACTCCGTGCCTTGGGCCTCGAAGATATCAAACCGAACGTCGCCGGCAACGGCGTCACAGCTCTGCTTAAAGGTGCCAAACCCGGCCCCGTAGTCGCATGGCGAGCGGACATGGACGCTCTCCCGATCGACGAATCCAGCTTCAACGCCCCTTACAAATCCACCGTCAAAGGCGTCAAACACGCCTGCGGTCACGACGCCCACACCACCATTGGCCTCGGCATCGCAGAAACACTCAACCAGCTCAAAAGCGAAATCCCAGGCACCATCAAATTCATCTTCCAGCCCGCCGAAGAAGGCGTCGCCGGTGTCACCGATTACGGCGCGCGACTCATGATCAAAGAAGGGGCCCTCGAGAATCCCAAACCCAACGCCATCTTCGCCTTCCACGTCGCCAGCAACGTCCCCGTCGGCAAGATCGCCTACACCGACAACGCCGCAAGTTCTGCCTCCACCGGCATCAACATCACCTTCAAAGGCCGCCGCGCCCACGGTGCCTATCCCTATCAGGGCATCGACGCCGTAGCCGCAGCCAGCCAGTGCATCCTCGCTCTCCAAACCATCCACTCCCGCCGCATCGATACCGTCAACCCCAGCGTCTTCACTCTCGGCACTATTCATGGAGGAGACCGCCGAAACGTCATCGCCGAAACCGTCACACTCACCGGCACCCTTCGCACCTTCTCTGAAGCGATCACAGACCAATACGAAGCGATGATCAAACAGACCCTCAACGGCTGCACCTCAGCAATGAACGCAAGCTACGTTTTGGACTTCAAGCGCGGCAACCTGCCCATGCTCAACAGCCCCGCCCTCAACAAGGCCGCCGCTGCAGTCATCGAAAAGAACCTCGGCACAAACTCAGCTTTGGCCCAGCCCCCAGGTCTCTTCGGTGAAGACTTCTCCGCCTACCAGCGAGTCATCCCAGGCACCATGCTATTCCTCGGAATTGCCAACCCGGCCAAGGGAATCACGGCTGGGCTCCACACCGCTGAATTCGACATCGACGAAGACGCTCTCTCCATCGGCGTACACGCCGGCTCCAAGATCCTCCTCAACTACCTCACGGGAAACGCGAAATGAAAACTCTCCTCCTCCTGGCAGCCACCAGCCTCTACGCCCAAGACATAAACAAGCTAGTCGACGAGATGACACCCAAGCTCATCGAAATGCGTCGCGACTTCCACATTCACCCTGAGCTATCGAACAAAGAAGCCCGAACCGGTCAGGTAATCGCCGCCCGCCTCAAAGAACTCGGTTTCGATGAGATCAAAACCAATGTCGCCGGCCACGGTGTCATTGGCATCATCAAGGGCGGCAAGCCAGGCCCCGTCGTCGCATGGCGCACCGATATGGACGCTCTCCCTATCGACGAATCTGAATCCAAGCTCCCCTACAAATCGGTCAACAAGGGCGTCAAGCACGCCTGCGGTCACGACGCACACATGACCGTTGCCCTCGGCGTTGCCGAGCTCTTCAGCAAGATCAAGAAAGATCTTCCCGGCACCGTCAAGTTCATCTTCCAGCCTGCAGAAGAAGGCGTCTCCGATGCCGAGTACTTCGGCGCCGCCCTCATGATCCGCGAAGGCGCGCTTCAGAACCCCAGGCCCCAGGCCATATTCGCCTTCCACGTCTCGCCCATGGTCGACGCAGGCAAGATCGGCTTCGCCCGCGGCCCTCTCCTCGCCAGTGCAGACTCAGTCGACATAACGATCAAAGGCAAGAAGGCCCACGGCGCAACCCCTCATGACGGCACCGACGCGCTAGTCTCTGCGGCCCAGTGCGTCAACATGCTCCAAACTATCCACTCCCGCCGCATCTCCACCATGCAACCGAGCGTTCTCACGATCGGCACCATCAACGGCGGCGACCGTGGCAACATCATCGCCGACACCGTCAAGATGGAAGGTACGCTCAGAACCTTCAACGAACAAACCCGCGAAGAGTACCGCACCTACGTCAAGCAAACCCTCGCCGGCTGCACGGCCATCAATGGTGGCGACTACAAAGTGGATTGGGTCCAGCCGAGCTACCCGGTCACGGTGAACCCCGCTGAAGTTGTAAACGCCGCCCTCCCCTCGATCGAACGTATCGTAGGCAAGGCAGGAGTCATCGAAACCGCCCCCCAAATGGGAGGCGAAGATTTCAGTCTCTTCCAAAAAGAAATCCCCGGAGCCATGTTCTGGCTGGGGATTCGAAACGAAGCGAAAGGAATTACGGGCGGTCTCCACACCACAGACTTCGACATTGACGAAGCCGCATTACCGGTAGGAGTAAAGACCGCCGCCGCTATCCTGATGGATTACCTTACTTCTTCGAAGCCTGCTTTGCGATAACAAGATCCTTGATCGCAGTGTAGGTAGCTTCAGGAACAATTTTCTTCGACAACAGCTCATCCTTTCCTTTATAAGGACGCCCCTTGATGATGGCTTCGGCATACTTCGGGCCGATGCCCTTCAGTGCCTCAAGGTCGCCTTTGGTGGCGGAATTCAAATCCACCAAGGCAGCAGCCTTCTTCTCCATCTTGTCTGCCTTTGGAGCCATCTTGTCCATCTTCTTGGCATCTTGCGCAAAAACCATGGCTGCGGCAAAGGCCGCGACAATAAGAATACGATTGAAAATACGCATGCTGAAATTGTATGCGAATAGAAGGGGTTTGGAAGGGCAAGACTGGAGCGGGAGACGAGAATCGAACTCGCGACCAACAGCTTGGAAGGCTGAGACTCTACCACTGAGTTACTCCCGCCCTTCCAAGATTCATCATAACGCATTGACATTCATACCCAAAATCCCCCATCCTAAAAATCACCATGACGAAGCCACTTTCCGTGTTTCGCATGCTCGCCCTTGTCGCCGCGCTATGCATCCTTAGTCTCTACTCTCAAGTCCCTCAGCCCAACGGCGCGGACGTCGAACCCGGTGTCCTCCCCGCCAAATGGATCTCCGGCGGCCCCAAATGTATGGAAGAGCCCGAGTGGCAAATCCACGAATACAACGCCGACCTCTACATCCTCCGCGAATCCGGCTGCACCCACTACGAAAAGCCCTTTCTCTACGTCATCTTCGGCACAGATAAAGTCACTCTCATCGACACCGGTGCCGGCCAGAACGACATCGCCCGCGTCTACGATCTCGTGGTCGACAAATGGCTCAAACGCAAAGGCCGCACCTCGATTCAGAAGATGGTGATCCACACTCACGGCCACGGTGACCATATCGCCGGCGACTCACAATTCACCGGCCGCAAAGACATCGAATTCATCCCCTTCGACATCCCCTCAATTCAAAAAGCATTCCAGATCACCACC
>CAZZGS010000176.1:1613-8291 GCA_964653845.1 uncultured Bryobacter sp. | reverse complement strand
GAGTTGTCCCCACTTTTCTTGCTAGCTGTTTGTCTCAGTAAAGGGGTGCACTATAAACTGTCCCCTAATTGTCGTGTCTCAAATCACGACGCAGTCCACATGCTGTCCCGCAATCGTAAACGCTTTGGAGGCTTGAAGTTATGATACGTGGAAAAATGGTCTATGGTTTTCAACTGACCGACCGTGTCATCGAAGTCTTTCGTGCATTACGTAACAGACCATTTCAGTTTCTTTTTTTCGTTTGCATTCTGGGGTCGGGCTTAGGGTTGAATCTAGCCTGCCTGAGTTTATTGGATTCGATACTGTTTCGCGGTATTGGAGTGCCTGGCGAGCAGGACTTGAAAGTATTGCACAGGACATCGGCGGATGGCGTTGGCATCTTTGGATGGAAGTCATATTCAAATGCCGCCGCACATCCCGGATTGGCTGCTGTGTCGAATGTTTCCAAAGAAGAGGAGATCTCTTTGGGGGCGGTGAAGCAGATTGCGCGAGTGGAGCTTGTCTAAAAGAACTTCTTCTCTGTCTTGGAAATCCAAATGAAGTCAGGACGCCGATTTGACGAAGCGGCAAGTGATGAAGCGATTCTGAGCTACTCATACTGGCAGAAAGCTTTTGGCGACGGAAGCGATCCGCTTAGTTCAACGTTGAGGCTTGGGTCGAAGATCTACCAGATAGTTGGTGTAGCGTCCCCTGCATTTCGTGGGGCTCGATTTGAATACGTTCCAGATGTATGGATACCGATCGAAAGCAGATTTTCAAACACCGAGTTGAGCCTCATCCGTGGACGCTGGCTGAATCTCCTCTACCAAGCTAGACATGATGAGGCCATCGCTCCGATTGAGCAAAAACTCTCAGCGAGCCTACAAGAGCGCGTTACTTTGTTATCTGGATTGCAGGGCATTAACGGATTCAGGAATCTATTGGCCGAGGGTATCACAATAACCGAGGTGATTGCCGGGATCGTATTTTTTGTGGGCTGCCTCCACGCGGGGAGCCTTTTGATTGCCACCAGCATTTCTCGAATAAAAGAGTTTGCGATTCGAATTTCTCTCGGCGCGACGCCAAGCAGAGTCTTTTCGCAATTGTTATTTGAGGTAAGCGTAGTTGTTGCGTCCGCTTGTGTTGCCGGCTTTTTCTTTGCGGATTGGATATTGCTTGCGGCAAGAAGTTCCTTGCCGAATGAACTTGGATTTGCAGGCCGTTTTAACTTTGAGTTTTCAACGAGAACGATGACACTCTTAGCAATGCTGTTTGTTTGTACGATGTTGGGCTTTGCGGCAATTCCAGCTCTTCACATGTACCGTGTGTCCTCCAATGGCGGAATTCTGGCTTTTGCCCAGACCATGCAAATGCGTCGAAGGGCTAGTTCTGTAGTTGTTGCGACCATACAGTTGGGCCTTACCACTGGCTTGCTGATTGCAGGTTATTTGTTTCACGCAAGCCTTCAAAGATTGCAAGATTACAATCCTGGTTACGCCGCCGAAAAAGTAATCGCCGCTGATTTCTTTCCACCGGCTGCCTTAGCTCAAGAGGGCAAAGAATCATTATTTGACCTTGGGTACCAAAGGCTCTCTTTGTTAAGTGGTGTGCGGGGCGTCACTTATAGCCAAGTTGGTCAGTTTAGCGGTTTCGGAATTGAGTATTCGATCTATCCCTTGATGGGTTCTCTTGTTGACGTTGGAAAACTAACCGCCTTCGAGCAAAGAATTGGCCCAGACTTCGTTTCCACTACTGGGTACCGTATTTTGTCTGGCCGCGACTTCGCAACTCGCGATTTTGTCTCAAAGCAGCAGGTCGCAATTGTTAACGAAGCATTCGCCAACTCCTTTTTTGGTACAACAAGCGTCATCGGCAGAAGTTTTCGAAATCGCGATCAAAATGAAGATTCGGCAATTGAGATCATCGGATTACTAAATGATTTGAAGTGGACAGACTTGCGGACGGCCGCACAACCACAGTACTTTAGGCCGTTTGCGCAGTCGCCCGCTAGCTTTGTCCGTTTTGCCGTACTTCTGGGAGAAGGAGGCCATCAAACTCCAGCTTCGGTGCTTGCGGTACTGAGGTCTCTCGACGCTGCGGCCACGATTAAGAATTGCCAATTGTTTTCAAGAGAGATCGAAAGGCTGACAATCAGAGAGCGCTTAGTGTCTAAAGCTGGCGTGACTTTTGGTGGAATTTCATTTCTTCTGGCTATTGCCGGGATAGTTGGAATTGTCCGATTCACCATTATGATCCGTGTGCACGAACTGGCGATTCGCCTTTTTCTTGGAGCGTCTGAACGGCAGTTGATTGTTGGAGTTGGCAGGCAGATGCTGACTATCGTTACGGCCGGATTGAGTTTGGGCGTAGTGATTGGAGCAATGCTATCGAGATGGGCCTCAAGTCTTTTTTTTGGAATCGGCATGCACGACCTTGTTCCGATCGTATGCTTGCTATTCGCGCTCGTTGCTGCGGTAACGATTGCGATTGTGGGGCCAACCTGGAACTTTCTTCGTGGCGACCCACTCGAAGCGTGGCGCACCCATAGCGAGGGGTGAGACTGACCTTGTCATGTGAGTTCGGAATGGAGCCAGGCCGATGCCAGGCTTTTGAGTGGATGTCTCTTGAAACCCGCTTGCGAATGACCCAATCGGGGTAGAGGGAGAGCCTTCCGCCTGAGAGGCACGTCACTCGGAATAAGAACAAGCCACTACGCTGGCAACGGACGCTAGAAGTGGGAGGCTACTGCAGGACACTGCTTCGGGCATCGCAAAAGTACAGGCGGAATGAAAGCCGATCTGCGTGACACACAATCTGCAAAAGCTGTTTGGGCCTCGAAAGGCTCTTCAACCAGCTTAGGTTGCTTCGGCGGCCGTAGTTTTGGCACAAAACTATCCAGTGGACATAACCGCTGAATCTTTAACTGCAAAACAGATGGCCTACGCCTACGAAGCGAAAAACGCCCGGCTGAAAGGGGAGGTGGAAGAAATCCAGCGGTTAGCCAAAGCCGAATTTCCGACAGGCTCTCAGGCTGTCGCCTTTGCGACACCTTGGCCAAGTATCTTCGGTTGGCTCGGCTACCCGATACGGATCAAGATTGAGTTACTCTGCAGCGATTCGATGCTTCCTAGCCCCCTCTTGAGAGGGGGCCCTTTCTCTTTGCCAGTGCTTCAGAAGCGAAGCCGCAATCCAAGTTGAATATTCCTGGGGAAGTTCAATTGGGCCACTGGCAGCACCCCGAAATCCGCGCCCTGAGGGTTGGTCGAGTTCGGATCACCGCGCAGTGCCGTGTTGGTCGCGTTAAACGATTCTCCACGAAACTCGAGGTTCATGCGTTCCGTGATCTGGAATCGCTTCGAAATCAAGATGTCCAACTGCGGCATCGTGTGTGAGCGGATCTGGCTGAAGCGGGCTGGCAACTGTGCGTACTCGAAGGGCCGCAAATTTCTCCAGCACTCGCTAAAGCGCGAGCGGTCATTGGCAAACCAGCCTTTCTCGTTCGGGGTAATGCCCGCACGCGGATCGCCACAACGATACTCCCAGCTTCTCCAGGCTGCCAACGGCACACCAGACTGGTAGACCACAGTCGCGTTGGCCGTCCAATTGCCCAACGCCACCTGCGCCATACGTCCCATATTGCCACCAATGGCCCGGCCACGGCCGATCGGCACGTCCCAGATTACCGCCGTTGTAAAGTTATGCGTCCGGTCCTCTCCAGTCACCTGATTGATGGGCTTCTGCCAGCCAGAGGCGTAGTCATTGCGCAGGGCATTCTCCATCATCTTCGACCATGTATAGGCCGTCACGACGGTAAATGCACCTACCTTCGAGCGGTCACCCAGCATCCGGCGCTCAAAGCGAACCTGCAAGCCGTGATACCAAACGCGTCCAAAGGTACTCACGTTATCAGTCACGCCGGTGAAGCCAGGATAATTTCGAAGCAAGTCACGCCGCGAGATATTCGCCTGCGCAGCAAACGTGGTTCCCGGCCGGGCGAGCCCAAAGAATGGATTCGGTATCGCCTGTTGGAAGAATCCTGGCTCACTCTGCGCTCGATCCCAATCCGCCTGTCGCATATCGCCCTGTTGGATGCCACGGCCCTCTTGCGTAGTCCGCGATCCAACATACGATACTTCCAGCACGGTGCCGGAACCAAGCTGCCGCTCGAGCGTAAAACTCCACTGCCGCGTTCTCGGAATCGGGCGATTTGGATTGTCAAAGCTCACACCGCCGCCAAAGCCGGTAGCCAGCCCCAGATCGGCGCCAAACGGCCTTACCACGCCGTCCGGGAATGGATTCACCAGAGAGTAGGGCCCAGTGCCGGTGCCACTCGAAGGCGTCTGGCCGGCATTCAGCGAATTGATGTAATCCGTATTCAAGCTGAAGCCGGTCGCGACATTGCCGCGGGTATCGGTGCGATGAAAGATTCCCACGCCGGCCCGCAAAACTGTCTTTGGCATGAAGTTCCAGGCTAAGCCAAATCGCGGCTGTATGTTGGTGAAGTCCCAGTTGTAGACCCGCCGCGGTTGTCCACGCACTCCGGCAAACACAAGCCCACCACGGATCGCATCCGGCGTATTCGGCAGCACGCCCGGGTTCTGCGCCGACAACTCATTCCAGCGGCCAACGATCTGCCCGGAGTTCGGTTGCACACCCGTGTAATCAAATCCACGATTCAAGCGATTCTGGATTTCAAGCAGCGGATACTGCACGTCATAGCGCAAGCCCAGATTCAGCGTCAGCTTGCTGGTGATCTTCCAGTCATCCTGAAAGTAGCCAGCCAGGTACGGCTGCCGCCGCAGAAATGTATCGTTGAAGGCAATAAATCCCGAGGCGACATTGCCCAGAAGGGTCGAAGCCACCGACGACCCGTCACGCAGCCCCTGGCTGACTCCAAAAAACTGCCGCGTCCACTGGTCGTTGAAGCTGAACTCGCCACCGGCCCGTCCCGAGGCGCGATTGTGGTTCAACAGAATGGCAAACTCCATCCCGTACTTGATCGAGTGCTTCCCGCGCGTCTCGGCAATGCTGGCCTGCGTATTGAACTGCTGCCGCGAACTTTCGTTGATAAACTGATTGCCAAATATAGCCGCAAAGCCGCCCACATTCATACGCGGAGCTAGCGTGGTCGGAAAGCTATCTACCCGTGGCAACGGCCTCATCCCCAATTTGTCGATGGTGAATGTAGGGTCTGAAACATCGGGAAAGTTTTGCTTAAAGCGGTTGTAGCTCGCCTGCACGTGAAAGATCCTCGTCGCGCTGAGAGTCTTGTCGTAACTGACGACATAGTTCATATCACGGCGCACCGTACCCGGCATATTGCCGGTCTGCGCCGGCGAGTCAAAGCCATTCCCGTTCCGGAACTCACTTCCATCCTGGAAGGTGAACAGGAAGTACAGCCGGTCGTTGGAGCTAAGAATTTTGTCATAACGTGCCATCGGCTGCTCATAGCGATAGCGCCCCAGATTATCCGGTCGCGTGAAGTTATTCACCAGCGAATTCTGTTGGAAGTTGGGGTTCGGATAGAAGCCCAGAATCGCCCGTCCGATCGGATTGATGCGGCTCTGCGGAATGACGTTTCCGGGGAATTGCTGACGGGCATACACTCCACCCGCATTGCACGTCACCGCACCGCCGCAGGGGGCCGATGTCATCGGGTCAAAGATGTTGATTGGCCCGGCGGCACCCGTTGGAACAAAGCGCGAGAAGTCTCCGTTGCGAATCTCTGAAGGCGGCACGCTCACGTTAGAGGGGAATGGCACCACTTCGCGCCAACCTTCAAACGAAAAGAACACAAAGTCTTTATCTTTGCGAAGCGCTCCACCCAGCGTTCCGCCAAACTGATGTTGATTACGGAATCCACGCGCCACGCCCAGCGCATTATTCTGCCTGGTATTGGCATCGAGCACCCGGTTGCGCCAGAAGTTGAACATCGTCCCGTTCCACTTGTTCGTGCCGGATTTTAATGTCGTTGATACGTGTCCACCACCAGATCGCCCGTACTGCGAATCATAGGTGTTCACCATCACCTTCATTTCCTGCACCGCTTCCACGTTGGGCGACATGTTGAAGGTGCCATTGGTTGAAATCGGTGCGCCATTCAGAAGAAACTGATTCGATCCAGTGCGGCCCCCATTCATCGTGAAGCTTCCGTTCACATCCCAGCCACGAGTGCCTGAGAAGCCTGAAGAGCCAAACGTCCGCTGCGTAAACATCACCCCTGGGCTGAGCCGCATCAGCATGTAAGCCTGCCGCCCGTTGAGCGGAATTTCCTGCATCTTGATCGGGTCAAACACCAGGCCGCGCGATGCGGTTGCCGTCTGTATCACTTCCTGCTCGGCGGTAATGATCACTTCCTGCGTAACACTACCCACTTCCAGCTTGATTGCGATATCCAGCTTGTCGGCCACCTGCAAAGTAATATCTTTGCGTTGCAGTGTGGCAAATCCGCTGGCGGTTACGGTGATGTCGTAAAGGCCAGGGTCGAGACCGACCAGCGCATAGAAACCGTTTTCGTTGGACACAGTTTCCTTGGCGGAGTTTGTGTCTTTTCGCGTGGCCTTCACCGTCGCCTGTGGCACGGACGCCCCGCTAGCGTCTTTGACTTGTCCCAAAATAGTTGCCCGGAAGTCTTGTGCGACTAAGCACTCAAGCATTCCCAGAATGATCAGAAGAAGAGAGAGAATTCGCAACATGGAA
>CAZZGS010000176.1:0-1513 GCA_964653845.1 uncultured Bryobacter sp. | reverse complement strand
TAAAAAGGAAATTCTCTTTCATCTCTCTAAGGCCAGCCCTGAGTTGGAGGCAGCTCGAAAGTTGCTCGAGGATTTGAAAAAAGATATCGCTATTTTGCGCTGATCGTGATTGTAAAAGGCACTCACGAAGGAGTGCCTTTTTGCTTTAGATGAAACTATTTCTAGTAGTTAAACTTCAAGCGAACCTGCATGGTACGCGGGTTGAAGTTTTGGTTGGAGGTCAAAGCCGGGAAGAGAAGCCCGAAGTTGGCGTCGTTGGGATTCGTATTGAAGCTATTGTTGCGACCGAAATAATACTTATTGATCGCATTGAAAGCTTCAAAGCCGAACTGGAAGCGGTACTTTTCGCGGAAGACCGTGGTCTTGAGCAAAGAAGCGTCGAGTGTCGGTACGCGGTGTTTGCGCAGGTTGGGGAAGTTGTTCGGCGACTGGCGGCCGGGGACGTCCTGCCCGGGAGAGAAGGAGCCAACCCAGAGGAAGTCGTACTTACTCAAGTCGGCACCGCATCCGGAGGCAACCGAGTAAGGCATGGGGCTGCGCGAGCCATCGTTGTTCTGACGGACGACGCAGTTGCCGAAGCCACGCACGGATGCCTGGTTCCAGTTGATGTTCTTGTTGACGGAGTCACGAAGCGGAAGCACTTGGCCGCCGTAGTTAGCCGGTTCGCCCGAGGCCCACTGGAAGAAGCTGGTTACCTGCCAGCCGCTCACGAACTTATCGACAATTCCGTTTGCACCACCAAATAACTTCCTGCCTTTGCCCATCGGCAGGTCGTAGCTGGCGGTGAGCTTGAAGACGAACGGACGGTCGTTGAAGTAGAGGCTGCGCTGAGCAACCCGATTGAAGGGATCGATGAAACCGTCGTTGTCGATCATGCGCGACCAAGTGAAGTTGGGCATCAAGGTGAGACCCCGCATACGAACGTTGTAGTTGACCTGGAGCGAATGATAGTCAATCTGGCCGGTGTTCAGACCATCCCGGTTCAGATTGCCACTAAACTGCGGGAAGGGGCGGTTTAACTGGTAGCGGGAGAGCACCGAGTTGTTGAAGAAGGCGGTGCCACGGAAGGCTTCGACGTTTTGGAAGGGATTAGGCAACTGCTCGTTACAGAAGTTAGGCAGACCGCCTTGCAGGGCATCGCACTGCCTCATGAACTGCGCACTGGGGATGTTTGAAGCGATTGAAGTTTCGCGATCCCGGGTAACGCTGCCGATGTAAGAGATGTCGAGCACGGAGCCCTTATCGACCTGGTACTGAAAGCCAAGCGAAAACTGGTCGATCGAAGGGAGCTTAAAGTTCGAGGACCAAACGTTGGTGTCGCGGCCAAGGAAGGTGTTGGCACCCAGGCTAGCGCCGGGAGGACGCTGGATGCCGTTGGGGTAAGGGTTGCTCAAGGTGTTGAGCAGCGGGGTACGGCCGTCATCGAGACTATTGACGAGCGGCGTGTTGGTTTCGAAGCCCGTGCTGCGCAAGTTGTTGTTGCTGGGGTTCATGTAATAGCGGCCAAAGCCAC
>CAZZGS010000175.1:0-8389 GCA_964653845.1 uncultured Bryobacter sp. | reverse complement strand
GAGTACCGCGTTGCCTTCGGGCTGAAGCCTGACAAGCGTCGCTTTCTGCTCGATATCGCCCGCGTGGAGCACAACGCTTTGCGTCCCGACTACGCGAGTGCGGCGCTGATCGCTGCCTCCCGTGGCACGCCCGTGATGGTTGCCGAAGAGGCGCGCGAGCTTCTCATGCCGCGCTATCCCTATGTCTATGAATTCGAGATGGCCGTCGAGATGGACCCCCTGAATGTAACCCTTCGGCGCGAGCTTGGCTTTCTGCTGCTCAAGATGAATCGCGACAAAGAGGCGATTTCCGTTTTCGAAAAACTCCTCAAGCTTGCTCCAGACGATGCGCTCAGCGTGGCGCAGTTGGCCTTCCTCAAGGTGAGCCGGCCGATGCCCGCCTCGAAAGCTGAGAGCGGTCTCACGGCAGTCAAAGAACTGGCTGACCGAAGCCTCGAGAAGGGTTATCTCAAAGACGCACTTCGGTACCTGGAGCAATTGCACGAAACCAATCCCGATGATGATGCAACGACGCTGCGGCTCGGTTGGACCTACAACATGCTGAAGCTCGATCGTGCTGCCGTGCGGTGTTTTGATATCGCCCGGCGCAGCCAGAACGCGAAGCTCGCTTCTGAGGCAGACCAGGCTTATCGCAACCTTCGACCTTCGCTTGCGCCGGTTCGCACCACTACATGGGTGCTGCCATTTTATTCGTCCCGCTGGCATGAAGTTTTTACCTATGGGCAGGCCAAGATGGAGTTCCGCTTACCTACTTCGAAGCTGCGCCCTTATCTCTCGACTCGATTCATTGGTGACCTCAATCGCAATGGAGGACGCCTTCGCGGGCCGCTGGGGCAAGCTGCGCCACAGGCATTGAGCGAAAGCGCAGTGGTTGTAGCCGGTGGGCTTGCCAGCGCGAGAAAGCATGGCTGGATGGCCTGGGGTGAGGCGGGCGGCTCCTGGCAGTATTTCGCCAAACGAAACAATACAGCGACGATTCGCTCCGATTTTCGGGGTGGCGTAAACTTCGCCCGTGGCTTTGGTGCCGCCAATCTGGGAAGCGAGGGCGGCTGGTTTGCCAGCACCACGGTCGATGGAGTCTTCCTCAGTCGCTTCGACAACAACACACTCTTCTATGGACAGAATCGGATCGGTTATCACGCTTCGAATGCGCCGCTGCAGTTCTACATCAACCTCAATCTGACGACGGACCTTCGCCGCATGGACTGGGCCAACTACTATGAATTCGGCCCCGGCGTGAGGTGGCGCGCGCCGGGTATGCCGAAATCCCTATACCTTTTCGCTGACTTCGTCTATGGCCGTCAGATGTTGAAAGGCGATCCGTCACGAGCCCGCCGTTTCACTGATTTTCGAGCAGGAGTCTGGTATGCGCTTACTTATTAGTGCCTTGGTTTTTGCCTGCTTCGCGGCAAATGCCCAAACTTTCGATCTGGATGGCGCTGCGCCGGGATGGGGTGCTGTGTTGCGTTCTCTGGGGCAGGTGCCGACGCAGCAAGGCAAGGCACAAACAGTCTGGTTGAGTGGCAAGGAGAGTCCTCAAACTGCTCAATCCTTGCTGGATTCCGGGACGCAGATTATCATCGAGGGTTTCTCTCCTCTCTCTACACACTTCGGCATCAATGCCACCGGTGCCACGGTATCGATTCGCCAAATCCGCGATGTCGCAAGTCCCGAGTTGCCCATCGTCTGGGAATCGGAAGAACAAATTCTTCGAAGCCAATTAAGCGATGACTGGCAGGTGAGAGCAAAGGATCGTTGGAGTGGTGCCCCGGTTCTTGCTATTCGTAGATTCACGCGCGGCTCCATCCTCTGGACTGCTACCTCGATTGGCGAGTCTGGCTATGAGCGCTATCCGTTCTTGCCGCAGGCTCTGTTGGCCGCAGGGCTGAAAGGACAAGTGCGTGGCACCGGACTGTGGGCTTTCTTCGATGCAGGCTTTCGGCAGCGGGCTGACCTTGCCTATCTTGTCGCTCAATGGAAGCTCGCCGGATTGGGGGCAATTCATGTCACCAGTTGGCAATTTGATGGTGCCGATCAGGCAAGGGCCGAGTGGCTGGCGAAACTGATTTCGCTCTGTCATGAGAGTCTGATTCAGGTTTACGCATGGGTCGAGTTGCCGCATGTCAGCGAACGCTTCTGGATCGATCATCCTGAATGCCGGGAGCGCACGGCTTCTGGCATGGAGGCGAGTTTAGACTGGCGCCGTCTCACGAATCTGGTCAACCCGAAATGTTCGTCGATGGCTGAGACCAGCGTGCTGAGTTTGCTGCGGAGCTTCGATTGGGACGGAGTCAATCTCGGCGAACTCTACTTCGAGTCGCTCGAGGGGCATCAGAATCCTGCACGATTTACTCCATTCAACGACGATGTTCGCGCTGAATATCGACAGCTTCATGGCCGTGATCCGCTCGATGATTTAAAGGGCGAGGGGCTGGCCACGCTGCTTGATTATCGCGCCAACCTTGCTGCGCGATTGCAGGCAGATTGGCTGAGCAAGCTCGAGACGCTGCGTCGCGAGAAACCCAATTTCGATATCGTACTCACCCATATCGACGATCGCTTTGACACTCGAATGCGCGATGCCCTGGGTGCCGATGCGGCTCGTCTCTTACGTGGCACCGAAGGGCAGGGAACTGGCTTCCTGATTGAAGACCCTGCTACTGTTTGGCATCTTGGCCCGTCGCGCTATCGCGAAATTCGCAAGCGCTATGAAGGCCTGACACAAGAGCCGGAGCGCCTCTCGATCGACCTCAACATCGTCGATCGCTACCAGGATGTCTACCCAACGCGACGGCAAACCGGCGCGGAGTTGGCGCAACTGGTGCACGAAGCCTCAGCCAACTTTAATCAGGTCGCCCTGTACTTTGAATATTCCTTGCGTCCTGTGGATCTGCCGATCCTGGGCCTGGCTGCCGCACGCGTTGCTTCCTGGCAGCAGGCGGATGGCGTGGTGGATGTGAAGCTTACTGGCCCAGCGCGATTGCACTGGGTTGGTGCTGCCCGCGTGAACGGAATCCTATGGCCGCTGACCGATGGTGAGTCGCTGTTGCTGCCTGAAGGACAGTGGCGTATCGAACGCGCAAGCGAGATGCCGGCGACTCGGATTCGCGACTTGAATGTGAGGCTAGAGGCATTGACGCACGATGATGGCGGCTATACGATTCACTTCCATTCGCGGTCGAATGGAACACTTCTCGTGGATTCTTCCGCCGGTGTCGAGCGCGTCGCTGTGGGTCGCGGCAAAGGCAGCTACAGGATTAACGTGAAGCCACTTGCGGCAGGGGTTGAGAGTAGTTCAGCGCAACTTCTTCACCAGCGTTAACGCCAGACTGAATCACAATCTGGGTGTCATTCATGTCGCCCGTCTTAACTTCGCGCTTAACGAAATTGACGCCTTGTTTGGCGAAGACGTAAGTCTTGCCGTCCTGTTCGTGGATTGCACCACGCGGGATCAACACGGCCTTGTCGTCGCCTGTGCCGGTCAATATCTCGGCTGCGGCAGAGAGGTCGGGGATCAGTTTTGGATCAAAGCCCTCGATTGCAACACGCACTGGAATGGTGCGGATGAAGCTTTGCTGACGGCCACGGGTAACGGCCAATGCGCCAACGGAATAGAGGCGGCCCTTGAGGCTCATGCCGGGGAATGCATCGACAGTGATCTTTGCCGTCTCGCCGATACGGAACTGACTCACTTCGGTCTGATTGATATTGCCTTCCACCTGCATACTCTTCGGATCGACAATCTTCAACGCCACTTGGCCAGGGGCTACAACGTCACCCACCTTGATCGTGTCGTTTTCTGAGCCACGGAAGACTGGTTGTACCACTGCCAACCCATCCATAGCGGCGATGACCGTGAACTTCTTCAAGTCCGCCTTGTGACGATCCCGGTGCCGCATGTGGCGCTCCATCGTGAATTGCAAGATTCGCATTTCAGAAGTCTGGGACTGCTTCTTGAAATTCATGTCCTTGAGCAACTGATTGTACTTGGCGTCTGCTTCTTCTACCGCCAACTGCAGCATCTCCTGGTCGAGTGCGGTACGCAATTCTTTGGTCTTGGCGTCAAGGCGAACCTTGTCGAGTTCTGATTTGGCCACCCGGATATTTTGATTCAGATTCTCAATATCCAGCGCCTGTTCTGCCTTGCGCTTAACAATGTCGCCCTGAGCCTGCATCACAGTAGCGTTTACGTCGTCCACGTGATCCTGCAGGGATTGGCCGTCGATCTCAAGCACAATCTGCCCCTGCTTCACCATTGTGCCGCTGGTAGCCATCTTCAGAATCGTCATTGGACGGTTGCCCTCGGGGCCAGTAAGCTTGGGTACGGTGATGTTGGCGAAGTTGCGGGCTGTCGTTACGCCGGTGATGCGTACGGTCTGATGCAGGGACGCCATGCGAGCCTTCGCCGTGCGCACGGCAGGAATTGCCAATAGCTTCTCCGCTTCCTGTTGGGCCGAATTCCACTGCCATGCGGCAACGCTTGCGACCAGCAAGACAAGCAGGGATCCCCAGATCAACCACGAAGGTTTGCCCTTGGGTTCTTCTGGTGACGGAACCAGGACCGGCATTTTTGCCGGCTCTTGCGGTAACGGGAGTGGATTCAGATTGGCGGACATCAAGGCCTCAATTAGCTAGAACGATGGATAATCACTATGTTACTAGAGGTTCACCTAAAGAAAAAGGCGAACGAAGTTTCGAATTCGTTACCTGTATACTCATCTAGATCGTGACTGCTTCACTCACTGAATCCCGTGCCCGCTGGCTAGCCCTCTGGGCGGCCATGCTTGGTTTCATGTTGGACGCTATGGACGTCCTTCTCTATTCCTTCGCCTTGCAGAGTATTCGGGCAGAATTTGGACTCAGCAATGAACAGGCTGGGCTCGTCTTTACCTACACGCTGATTGCTTCGGCCTTCGGCGGGATTCTCAGCGGCCTCGCCGCAGACCGCTTCGGCCGGCAGCGCACCCTGATCGCGACGATCCTGCTTTACTCTTTTGCCTCAGGCGGTAGCGCAACTTCAAGCAGCCTGGTGGAACTGCTCTTCTGGCGATCGCTGGTCGGGCTGGGGCTTGGCGCGGAGTGGAGTGCCGGTGCAGTGCTGGTTGCCGAATATTGGCCCAGCGACAAGCGGGCACGGGCGATATCGTTGATGCAGAGCGGTTGGGCGATAGGCTACATTCTGGCTGCAATCGTTGCGGCGACGATTCTTCCAACCTACGGCTGGCGTGCGATGTTCTGGATTGGCGTGCTCCCGGCGTTGATCACCGTCTGGATTCGTCGCAATGTTCCAGAGCCGCCTGTCTGGCTGAACCGCACAGAGCCGGCCGGTAGTCTCTTTGAGATCTTCCGTGGTCCTCTGCGGCGGGTCACTCTCATCGCCACCGCTCTGGCAACCACCGTACTCTTCGCATATTGGGGTGTCTTTACCTGGCTACCTGGTTTTCTGGCCGCTCCCAAAACGGCTGGTGGCGCCGGTTTCGGAATCGTGAAGACCAGCGGCTGGATTATTGCGATGCAAGTGGGTGCCTTTGCAGGCTACAACTGCTTTGGACTCCTTGCCGACCGGATTGGCCGCCGTACCGCATTTGCCATCTACGTTGTAGCTGCTGCAATCATGACGATCGCATATGGCAGCGCACCACGTTGGGCGGGTGATTCAGCTTCAACCGTACTGCTGATTTCAGGCCCGCTGCTGGGCTTCTTCGGTACCGGGTTTTTTGCCTTGTTTGGGACGATGTTGGCAGAGCTTTACCCTACATCGGTGCGTGGTGCGGGTCAGGGTTTTGTATACAACTTTGGGCGCGGCCTCAGCGCACTGGCTCCGCTTACGGTTGGCGCTGTGGCCGACAAGAGCGGCCTCGATATGGCGCTGGTGCTGAACGCTGGATATTTCCTGCTTGGAGCGGGGCTGGTCTTCTTCCTGCCTGAAACGAAAGACCGCGATCTTAACGCTTGACGCGGTAGTTTTCGTAACTGCCTTCGCCGTAAATCTCCTGGTAGATCTTCACGCCCTCGTCTTCTGAGGGCAGTCGTAGACCATCGGTAAAGCGATTCATGTAAGCGAAATTTGACGTCTGCATAACGACTTCAAGGGCACCTTGTTCTCCGAAGACTTCTTTCAACTTCTGGTAGTCTGCATCGGTGGTTGAGTTGGGAGCGCGTGTAAGTTTGCGAGCGTACTCAACGGCGGTGAGCTCACGTGGCGTGAGTTGCGAATCGTCCTTCTTCATCGCGAGTAATTTGTTTGGATCTACTCCAGCGCGGCGCAGGCCAATCACTTGATGAACAGTGCAATAGCGGCAGCCGTTCACCATCGAGACGGCAAACGAGATGTGCAGCTTCAGCGGCCGATCTACCGACGCATACTCGCGGCTTGCATTGCCGTAGTTGCGCCAGGCTGTGGCACCGGCAGGATTGAGGAACATCGCCCGCATGGAATTGGCAAAGCCCACACCGAGCGTGTTGTTTTCGCGGAGTTGCTTCTGCGCGTTTTCTACTGCAGTAATCTGCGCGTCTGAGATCAGTGAGATACGGGCCTCGGGTGCATAATAGCCGCGCTTGGATGCGTCTTCGGCCTGAAGCGCCCAGGGCTCTGTAGGCAAGGCCAGAGCCTCGACGAAGCGCACCAGATAGTTGAACATGCAGGTGGTGGTCGTCAGTTCAACAACCTGGCTGTCGTTGTAGCGGGCTTTCAATGCGGCGAACTGATCGTTGGTCACCCCGAGCACGGCCTTTGTTAAAGACTCACCATAGCTGATTGCAAGTGATTCGGCTGTCTTTGATGTTGAGGCGATGGGTGTGATGCCAAGGAGAGCGAGTACCTCACGCCCGCGCTCGGTGGAACGCAGGCGACGCTCGGTGTGCAGTGCGAGATAAGGGCTGTTGTAAATCTGAGCGATGCGCAAACCGATCGCCAGTTTCAGTTCTGGCTCCACACCTCCCTGATAAATCATCGTTTCAAAGAGATCTGCCATTGGCTGCCGGGCCTTGGGCGTGAGGGAAAGTGCGCGTACGAAATTGGGTGTGTGCCCACCTGGATCTTCTGCGAGCGGCACTCTGGCGGCACGATTGGTGGCCGATTTCGACTTCTCGATCAGGCTTTGCACAGAAGGGTAGTTGGACTGGGCGGCTAGAAGAGGCAAAAGCGCGAAGCCGGCGAGCAATGTTCGAAGCATGATCATATCCTTATTGGAGGATCTGACAAACTCAACAACAGGCGACAAACTCTTGCGCTGAGACTAAACAACACAAGAGAGAGCTTAAAGAATTACGCTGCAATTTTCAATAACCGGAAAGCACTAGGCGGCTGCGAGGCCACGCATGTTCCATCCGCAGATGGTTGAGCCCAGCATCTTGTTGCCATCCGGGCCCGGCCAGTGGGTCTCAAGGCTGAGATATCCCTTGTAGCCATCGGCAATCAAAGCAGCTACTTGACCCTTCCAATCGACGTGGCGCGAGCCGACGGGTCCCCAGATTGGCGTATGGCCTTCCATGTGGCAGTCCTTTACGTGCACGTGCGCAATGCGGTTTGCCGGCAGCAGACTATAACCATGCGGGAATGGCACTTCACCCGCGACCAGTGCATTTGCCGGATCCCACACAAGCTTCAGATTGGGGTGCTGCACCGCTGCGAGAATCGCCTTCGATTCTTCCGCTGTTCCAATGTGGCAGGCATGTTCGTTTTCGATACCAATGATCACGCCTTGCTTGGCCGCTTTCTCTGCCAGATCGCTCAGGGCAGTGACTACGGCGTCGAAGCAGGCCTCTGGTTCCACTGTGCGCCAATAGCTGAAGACACGAATGAAATTGGCACCCGTCAGTTCGCAAAGGCGGAAGGCACGATCAAGCAACCGAGGCTGGTCGTCGAAGGTATGCTTCGAGTTAAAGATGTCCTGCTGGAAACGTGTGTCCACGGCCGGGCCGTTTGGCAGAACACATTTGAGGATCGGCGAGGCAATGCCGATGATCGACACACCCTTGGCTGCGCACATGTCCTTGGCACGCAGGACCTCCTCGTCGGTGAGGTCCATGATGTTC
The DNA here is from genome assembly GCA_964653845.1 of uncultured Bryobacter sp. Lineage (GTDB taxonomy): Bacteria > Acidobacteriota > Terriglobia > Bryobacterales > Bryobacteraceae > Bryobacter. The sequence goes on along the minus strand of CAZZGS010000175.1, from coordinate 352 downwards.
TTGCCAAACACTACGCGCAGTTCGGCACCAGTCATTCCGATGGATGCCATCGGGGTCAGAGCCGCGTCGAGATCGGTGGGTGAGAATTCGTCGGTAATTGCCGCAATCGGAAGCTTGAGATCGTTCATTTCTCTAACAGTTTCTCAGAGTCTTCGCGAAGTAGATAACGCTTTTTCGCGGCGACATTCTGAAAGCGCTGCTTCTTGCCGCTGGGCCACTCCACGTCGATCGTTTTCAGGCTCGTATCCTGATTGAGCCCGAAGTGCAGGGCGAGGTCTGACTGGCTGAGGTATCTTGAGCCCGACCGCACCATCTGCCACTGCTCTCCCGTCGCTGATTCGATTCTGACAAC
>CAZZGS010000174.1:0-8421 GCA_964653845.1 uncultured Bryobacter sp. | reverse complement strand
CGACATAGCGGGGATGCACACAGTATGCGGGCAGCAGGCGAGACATTCTCAGCGAGCAGGGAAGAACGCTCTCTGCGTTGATCGTCTCCTTGAAGCGGGTGCCCTGGTGCTAGGCAAAACGAATACCCCCGAAGTGTTAATGAACTGGGAGACTTTCAACGATGTCTACGGGGTGACTCGAAATCCATGGGATCTGGATCGCACCGCCGGCGGATCAAGCGGAGGCGAGAGTGCGGCGATCGCTTCTGGAATGTCAGCCGGTGGAATTGGATCTGACGGGGGTGGCAGCATTCGATTGCCTGCCGGGTTAACCGGGATCTGTGGCCTCAAGCCGACCCCTGGCCGTGTGCCGGCGACAGGGCATTTCCCGTCGGTGGGGCATCCGGGAGGCTTGCTGGGCGTGATAGGACCGATGGCGAGGACAGTTGAGGATGTAGCGATTCTTTTCGAGGCCGTCTCGGGGCATGCTGACAGCGATCCATTTTCTGTCCCGTTTCATAGGCAAACCATCTTGCCAAAGGTCAAGGTGGGCTACGTTGAACATCCAGATGTGAATTTGGCTCTCTCGTTTATTGAGGGAGAAACTGGATTCTTCCCTGGGCAAGCCTGGCAGCGACTGTATGATGTTTGGAGATTCTTCTTTCTTCGCCTCAATGCGCACCCGATTGGTTTTCCTACTCCACATACTGCGGAGTTCCTGGATCGTGAACCGCCGAGTGCGGGCGATCTACTGGAGATGCTTGCTGCCCGGGATTCATTGCGTGCGCGGTTCCTGGTGGCGATGGATGACTATCCGATCCTCTTGATGCCAAATCCTGGATTTGGTGCATGGGTATGTGGCGAGTTTCCTGGCGTAGAATCGATGGCCCCGCTTACCGTTGCCAATCTTCTGGGTTTGCCTGCTCTGGCTTTCCCCGTTGGTTTCGATGGCAATGGGATGCCGCTCTCGGTGCAAGCGATAGCAAAGCCCTGGCATGAGGAGTTGCTGCTGGATTTTGGAATGAGACTAGAGGAGGTGCGTGGGCGATTCCCCCTCGCGCCACTGGCACGAAACATATGATTCTTGGCATTGGTATTGATCTCGAAGAAGTTGTGCGGATCGGCGAATCGATCGAGAAGTTCGGTCCCCGATTCCTCAATCGTGTATTTACAGACAACGAGATTGCGTTCTGCTCTGGCAAGGCGAATTCAAACGAGCGGTTTGCGGCCCGGTTCGCGGCCAAAGAGGCAGCGTTTAAGGCTTTGCAGGCGGCCTGGGAGGAGGGCTTGAGTTGGCGTGATTTTGAATTGATCGCGCAATCAGGCGGAGCACCGCGAATGGTTTTGCATGGAGTCGCAGCCCGAATTGCCTTAGATCGTGGAGTCAGTAGCGTGCATGTTTCGTTTAGTCACACCAAGACTCATGTCTCGGCTGTTGTGATTGTAGAAGGAGCCTAGCGACCGACGGCTATGCTGGAGGAACCCGCTGGAACGCGAGTCTGAGCTTCTTCCAGGCGCTTGGCCTCATGGAACGTGAAGATCATCCGGTGAATCACCGTAAGATTTCCGAGAATCGCTGCGATCCAAAGCACTGGTGCCATGCGGTCAAAGAGAGCTCCGATGATGAGTAACACTACTCGTTCAGGCCGTTCGAGAAAACCAACCTTGCACTGCGGAATCGTATTCTCAGCCCGGGCTCGTGCGTAGCTGGTCATAACGCTGGCCATCATCACGATCGCCGTCAAAACAACGTAGGGAGGACGATTGATGTTGCCGTAATAAACGAGCAAACCAATCAGTAAAGCGAGATCGGAGTAACGATCGATGACGCTGTCAAAGAAGCCTCCAAAGCGGGTAACCTGGCCGGTCTGGCGCGCCACGCGTCCGTCGACCATATCGAAAAGGCCGGCACCAATGATTACCAAACCCGCTTGCCAGAATGCACCTCTGGCCAGCAGAAAGGCGGCGCCAATGTTAATTACCAAGCCAATGAAGGTAAGAAAATTGGGATGGATTTTCGAAAGCGCCAGTCCATTGACGATCTTGACGAGCAATAGATTGCAGACTCGTCCAACTGCGCCGGTCCATGTAGTTTTCTGTTCCACTATTGAGAATGCCGTTTGGCTCAGATTACCCTAAATTCGCGAGATCGTGAATGGTCTTCATCTTCAAAATTTCAAAATTCTTTGTGCCGCCGGGAATTATAATTTGCACTTCATCGCCGACTTGTTTGTTCAGCAAACCCTTGCCGATTGGTGAACTGGTTGAAATCATTCCGTTTGGAGCGTCTGCTTCCTCGCTGGTGACGAGTTTATAAGTGATTTCTTCTTCTTTCCTGGTATCGAAAACGACCACTTCCGAACCAAGTCCAATCCGGTCAAAAGGAATTTTGGTCATGTCGGCCATGGACATGGTTTGAAGACGCATTTTCAAATGCCCGATTCGAGCGTGGACATAGCCTTGGCGTTCTTTCGCCGCATGATATTCCGCGTTTTCGCTCAGGTCGCCGAGCTCGCGGGCGCGCAAGATTTCCTTCGGAAGTTCGCTGCGCAGTTCGTGCTCAAGCGAAGCGACCTCATCCACCAGTTTTTTCTTTATGTCGATCATGTCACCAGATTTCTACTCCCCCATTCTAAACCGTCTATTGGACGGCAATGCGAGAGCTTCTGGAAATTACGCCATCCTTCTGGATTATCAATTCGACTTCCTGACCGGTTGGGGCATCGGTTGGAATCACTACATTGACCTGGTAAAGGCCGACGATGCCGGGGGCCAAACCGCTAAAGAGGAGCTGGGCAGGTCGGCCGCCGATTGTCACTAGCGGATTGGTTGTGGTTCGTGCCAGAGGATTTGATGAGCTGATTTGCCCATTGCCTGGAGTGAGGTCCACCGGGCCAAGCCCGTTGACGAATAACTGGGCGACTTGTCCGCGACGGGCGGGGTTGGTGCCAGAAATGAGCGCAAAAGCTCCGTCCAGAGCAGCGATATAGCGTCGGTTTGATCCAGCCTCGAAATATTCAAAAGGGGCCGGATTTGACGCACGCAGGCGCAAGGTCTGGACAGCGCTTGAAAACTCACCGATCGAAACTTTCATCTCGACGGTGGCGAGACCCGCGCACTCCCAGGGGATCTGCACGTTGATCTGGCCTTCGCTTACGAATTGGAGCCGGCCGGCAGCACTGACGCGCTGCGACGGGTTGTCGAAGCTGACGCTGACACGGGCGAGAGAAAGTGGCAGTTCATTTCCGCTAAAGACTTTGAGGGTTGGGCTGAGGGCGGCACCGTAAATGGTGATGTACTGGCCGGCTGCGAACCCCTCGGACGCTTCACCACTTGCGGCGTCTCGAATCCCATTTGTTGAGACTGCGGGACGAGCGATCACTCGGCCGACAAAATCGGCAAATATCGTACCTGCTTCAAAACGAACGACTTGCTCTCCGATATTTGATCCGGCCTTGATGGTTCCTTCGGCAATGCCATACTCATCGGTTCGCTCATTGGCAAAAGTGACCTCGGCATTGCCGCTTGTTGTACGGCCCCTGACGGCCACGTTCTGAACTGGTATCCCAAATTGATCTACGACCTTCATCAGGATCGGCTGTTCGTAGCCCGGGATGGCATCGTAGAACGCGCCGCCCAGAGCATACATATTAAACGCTGCACCGGGACCAACGTAGAAGGTGTATGGAACTCTGACGTCTGTGGCACCACCGGAAATCACTATGAAGCCATCGTATTTACCGTTTGCCGGACGAGTTCCCGACATTCGTACAGAGACTTGAGTTTCACGGCCGGCCAGGAGAGCGAATGTGGCTGGCGTTGCAGCAATTGTTATGCCGGACGCTGGATTCCTTTGTTCGACTCTTATGCTTAAATTGAGCGAGCCAGAACTGGCCAGGTTTGAAATGGCGAGGCCCTGCGACGGAGGAAAGCTGCCAGGGCTGATAATTCCAAAACCGATCGAGCTGGGTTCTACAGCGACGTTGGATTGCAGTGCGCGATTGGCGTCGAGTTTTCCGCCCCCCATTGCAGTGACAGCCGCCTGGACCTGACGTCCGTTGTTATCGTAATCCACAAGATTGGTGTTGCCTGTGTTGGCAAGTGCACTCTTCACCTGTGCCGGGCGCAGACCAGGCGATTTCTGTTTGACGAGTGCAGCGGCTCCAGCCACCATCGGAGCAGAGAAGCTGGTTCCCTCAGCGACAACATAGCCATTGGGGTTGTACATTTCGCCGTTTGGATCCGTCCGTTGGGTGGCCATGTAAAGGTCTGTTCCAACAGCAACCATGTCGGGCTTCACTGAGTAATTCCCGATGCCTGGCCCTTGAGAAGAGAATATGGCGATCTCGTCGGCTGCGGCTCCCACTTCGCGGAATGCGGGGTTGAGGCGAAGGTTTCTTTGTTGATTGGAAAGAAATGAACGTAGCGAGTTTCCCGCGTTGAAGCCGATCAAAGCTGCCGGTATTGAGGTGTTGTCCAAGCCACTGAGTTGAAATACTCCGGCGCCCTCAAGACCAGTAATGACAACTGCTATGGCACCAGCGCGTTGTGCGTTGTTTACTTTTTGAGCAAGCAGGCAAGTACCACGTTCCACCAGGGCGATTCGGCCGGCCATTGAGTTGTCGGGTAATGGATCACAGCCGAGGCGGCTGCTGGTGACGGAACTTACGTCAGTAACCTGAGCTTCGATAGCGGACGACAATTGCGGGCCGTCTCCAAAACGCATGTTCACCGATTGCAACTCGCTCGGGACCCCATTGCCCAGAACTGTGAGGGTGTTATACCAGATGTGAGAGTTCGTGATTGCGCCAACCGTGATTGCGCCGGGGGCCGTCCCAGGGCTCTCGATTGTGTTGAGGGACGGGGCGTTCGCGCCGATGTCCCCACTGTTACCAGCCGAGATTGAGACGATCAGGCCAAGACGGATTGCGTTTTGAACTGCATTTGCGAAAGCGTCGCAGGGCTGGTTCTTCTGAGTGCCGCAGACATTATCGAGGGGGCCGTAGCCAGCTGGAGCGCCAAGATTGAGACTGGCAATGTCCATGCCATCGGCGATGGCATCTTCGAGCGCCTTTACGACAACGCTCGGATAAGTTTTATCGTTCACTCCGCGGCTGCCGAAGATTTTGTAGTTGCCGAGGAAGGCTCGCGGTGCTACACCTGAGATGCGTCCAACGGGGGAATCGTGTTCTTGGCCGGCGGCGACCATTGCCGTGGCCGTGCCGTGGCCGATACGATCACGTGGAGTGTTGTCGTCTGGCCGCGTATTTACAGCATCACTGCCGAAGGCGAAATTGAGGAGGTCCACGTAGCTTCGTGCAGCTATGACCTTGTTATTGGTAAAGGCACAATCCCCGTTGTCGGCTTTGCATTTTGGATATCCGGCTGGAGTTGAGGAGGAGAAATCCTTGAAAGCGGGATGATTCTGGTCAATGCCTGTGTCGAGAATCGCGATTTTGACTCCTGCACCAGCACCCGAAATCCCGCCTACCTGATTCCAGGCCGAACGCACGTTCACCACATCTAGAGCCTTGTTGATGTGCCGCTTGAGTGGGAGCATTCGCTGCACCCTGTCTACCTCGGGTATACCTTTGATTTGCTCGATCTGCTCTGCGCTGGCCTGAATGTATAAGGCGTTGAGGAGGACTTGAGTAGAGTCGATAATCTGAATTCCAGATGAGGCCATCTGGGCACTTAAAGCAGTCTGCTTTGCTACCAGGGCTGAGCGTTGAGAATTGGCTTCGTTTCGAAGCAGGTCCTTTCGGCTTTGCATCGCTTCGGCGAGCGGAGGGTCTTTCAAGACCACAATGTAAGTATTCGATCCCCGTTGAGCCAACCCGGTGGCCGCGAGGAGGCTGAAGGCGGCGATCACGGCCGCAAATCTATGGTGCCTCATGTGTTTAACGACGTATTCCCATCAGAAACAGTTTCGCAACTCAGCCACTTGCGTCGTTTCTGTTGAAACGACATCTAACTAATCAAGTAAAGGAGATCAGGCAAAAAATGATTCAGATCAGAAAATCGGAAGACCGCGGCAAGGCCAACCATGGTTGGCTCGATACGCGTCACAGTTTTAGCTTTGCTGACTATTACGATCCCAATCACGTTCACTTTCGCGGATTGCGCGTGATCAATGAAGACTGGGTAGCTGGTGGCAAAGGGTTCGGGATGCACCCCCATCGCGACATGGAGATCTTGACGTGGGTGCGTGCCGGCAAGCTTGAGCATGCGGACACGATGGGAAATCGCAGGACGATCGAACCCGGAGAATTGCAGGCGATGAGTGCCGGGAGCGGATTGTATCACAGCGAATACAACCCCTCTCCCGATCAAGCCGTTCATCTATTCCAGATCTGGATCATGCCGGAGAAGCGAGGAATCCAGCCGGGCTATGAGCAGAAGACATTTGCTGCCGAAGGGCGCAAGGGGAAGTTCCAGTTGGTTGCGTCCGAAGATGGCGATGAAGGTTCGTTGCAGATGAATGCCGACGCGCGGTTTCTTGTGGCGGATCTTGGAACAGGCGATGAAACCACCTATTCCGTTGAAAAGGGCCGTGGAGTTTACGTGCAACTGGCTAACGGATCGGTCGTATTGAATGGCCAGACGATGAGCGCCGGTGACGGCGCAATAGTCGAAGATGAGGCCGAGATCAAGATTCAAGCAAGTAGTGAAGCGCACCTGCTGCTCTTTGACTTGAAATAAGGCGTTTGTTCAGGGTTTGGCGATCTCGACGGTAGCTCCGGCCTTGAGGTTCGCTTCAGGACCGAGAGCTACCTGGTCGCCTTCTTTGATTCCGGAAAGAACGATCGTGCTGGTGACATTGCCAGAGCCGAGTTCTACCTTGCGCCAGACCAGTACGTTGTTCTCGATGACGTATACGCCGCTTGCCCCTTCGCGATTGCGGATCGCTTCTTTCGGGAGCAGTAGGACAGATTCCTGTTTGCGGGTCTGAATGAAGGCATTTACGTTTGTTCCGGGCAGCAGGTCTCCGTCGCGATTTTCAATGCGGCATTCCACCTCGCCCACCTGGCGAGTACCGAGGGGGACGATCTGAGTAGGGATCTTGTCGATTTCGCCTTTCCACTTTTTGCCCTCGAGCGCATCCCAGGTAATGCTGAGCGGCATCCCTTTTTTGATCCGGCCCAGTTCAGGTTCGTCTACGAAGACCAGGACTTTCAGTGTGTCGATACGGCCGACATTAGCCACCAAGGTTCCTGGGCTCACGAATGAGCCTTGTTTGACGTCGAGCTGATAGACGACACCTTCGATTGGCGATCGAATGATTCCCATCTGGATTCGTCGTCGCGCCAGATCTGCCGAGGCCGTTGCCTCACGCAGGCGAGCTTTGGCAGAGGCCAGGTCTGAGTTGGCAACGAGCGTAGGACGGCGAGCGTTAAGCGAAGCCATCTGAAGCTGGAGGAGCTCAATCTTGTCCTTCAGTATTCGTGTATCTTCTTTTGTGCCGGCGTTGCGCGCAGCCAACCGCTCTGCAATTTCCAGCTCTTTTTCTGCCTGAAGTTTTTCCGCCTGGCGTTGCTTGATTCCTTGATCGATATCGACAATTTCGCGCTTGCGCCCACCCGATTCAAGCAATTCAATGGTGGCCTGGGCTTCTTCAATGCGCGCCGTCGCCGAGGAAAGATCGGCTTCCGCTTCTTTGGTATCGAGGATTGCGATTGGCGTGCCTTTGGCGATTCGCTGGCCTTTGACGACACGGACGCCAACCACCAGCCCTTCTTTTTCGGCTCGTGCGCTTGCCCATTCGCTTGGCTCTACTCGTCCGTTCGTGGTGACTTGATCCTCGAAGGATGCGCGAGTCACCTTGAATACCGGGACCTGAGGAGTTTCCTTGCTGAATCTCCAGGCAAAAAACCCGATGATGACTGCCAGAACAACGACCAGCAGCAGTCCGAAACGCTTCATTGCTTAATGTCCTTTGCACAATGATCGAAGAGCAATTGCCATTCAATGTGTTGAATTTTTACGGCCAGAGCTTTATTGGCCGGGTTTGACCCGGTTCTGGCTGCACTGATGAATTCGACGAAGTGAGGATGGTCCCAGTTTTTTCCAGGATTCCAACCAGCTTCGATAGATGATTTCTTCAATTGCTCTTCAATTGAGTGGCGACCGACTTGGCGAAACCAATATTTGGAGTTCCAGTCGTCTGGCTCCATCCGGTGGTAAATGGCGTGCCAATAGCTGCCTTCAGGGGTTGAAAGGTCCTGTGAAACAGAATGGCTGTCTTTGCCAAATCCTGCGTAGAGCAGCAGGCCTGCTCTGGTTTCATCCGGGAGCCGGCAATTCTTGAATGCAGTCTTCCCAAAAGGTTGCACTCCTGGAAAGAGTCCACTTTCTGCAGCGATGAGCGGCATTGGGGTCTCTCCATTTTGCAATGACAGCATCAGACTGGAAAACTCAGTGGACATTGGGTTCGGGCCCGGC
>CAZZGS010000173.1:0-8429 GCA_964653845.1 uncultured Bryobacter sp. | reverse complement strand
TCTGGATTCCGAGATAGCGGAATTCCAGTTGTGCGTGAGACCAGGCCAATTCAAAGGCACGGCTGCAAACATCTAGGTCACGGTACTTAAGAACAAGACGCATCAACTCTTCCCGCGAGCTGGCCGCAATGGTGAGTAGCGAAATCTGCACCTGCTGCCTTGGTTGAACTTGCAGCTTTTGCCGGATGGCAAAGACGGGATCGAGCACAAAACCATCCGTCTGGCTCAAGTTCATGGCAGGATTGAGCCACGTTCGGCCCCGGCCCAGAAACTTGGCCCGGTCGGTCTCATATTCGAAAGTAGTCTCGCCTTCCTGGCCATTCACCATCATCTGGGCCACCCAGATGGGCGGCTCTGATGAGGATCTGGGCCGTCGCCAGGCAATCAGCGCCTGGAGATCCGGTTGTGCTTCAGTCTCGACAAAAAGCTTACTGAAGGCGGGATGGGCACGGTCGGCACCATGAGGAGCAAGGCTCAGTTCAGCCGCACTTGTCAACTCAAGTGTCCGGGCTCGTACACCCTGATTGGTAAGCGTGATACGACGGATTTCTACATCGTCCTCGGTCGAGACTGTCACTTCCATCTGACTCTCGATCCCTATCTTTCTGCGCCGAAATTCTACGCGATCAGCGCTGAAGGTTGCCGTGTACCGCGGATCTTTCGCGTTGAGCGGTTGATGAGTCAGAGACCAAAGCGTGTTGGTGTCCGGCTCGCGCAGATAGAGGAAATTGCCCCAATGGTCTCGTGTTGTATCTGATCGCCAGCGCGTGATATCAAATTCACCCCAGCGGCTATAACCGGCGCCTGTATTGGTGATCATCATGGCGTAGCGTCCATTGCCCATAAGCTGAACCCTTGGTATGGGCGTGTCTTCATCAAAGACCCTATATTCGGGTGCCGAGGGCTCGGTAGCAAGAAGCGTGGGTACGTGATCTGGAGGACGGTGAACCAGCATCGAAGGAACAGGGGGGATTCGTTCAAACAGGAGTGGCTCAACTGCCTTGATTCGACGATCTGCGTGAAACCGATTTTGCATGATGCCCCGATTGAGCACATTGTTGAAGGCCACCAGACTCATGCCCTGGTGATGCGACATATAGGCATATACGATGACGCCCTTGGAACCCTGCCTTTCGTCCTGACGGCTGTAGTCGAGTGATTCGTAAAAACCCATCAGTCCATACATACCCAACTTGGTGAGGCGCTTCAGATTTTGAATCGCTGCGGCCGGGTCTACCAGCAGTGCAAGCGCAGTGGCATAAGGCGCAACGACCAGGTCTTCTTCCAATCCGCGTTTGAGACCAAGCGACGGCACACCGAAGGCTCGATATTGGTAGATCTTGTTTGAGTCAATGGCACTGTAGGCAGACTCGGAGATTCCCCATGGGACGCCCTTGTCACGGGTGTATTGAATCTGACGTTTCACTGCCTCGATACAGCCGTTTTCAAGCAATGAATTACGGAAGCTGCGCGTGAAGAGCAGCGGCATCAAATACTCAAACATGGTGCCGCTCCATGAAAGGAGCACTTGGCCGTTCAAGGAAGTATATGGGCGTCCAAGCGCGATCCAGTGCTCCGCAGGGATATCGCCTTTTGCAATAGCCACCAGACTGGCCAGCCGCGCCTCGCTGGCTAAAAGGTCGTAGTGTGACGTGATATTCCTGGGGCCGCCAACCTGATACCCAATGGCAAACAAGCGACGCTGCGAGTCGTACAAAAACTGCATATCCATCCGGTCGGCCAAGGCTTCACTACGCTGGCCCAGATTCTGAATGCGGCCTAGCAACTCACCGGCAGCCACACACGCCAACGCATATTCCCCCTTTAATTCAGTAACCCACGCAATCAGGTTTTTGGATTGACCGTCTTTGTCTGGCAGATCGCTGGAGAGTGTATTGAGAAAATCGATTTCTCCTCTGGCCACAGTGCCCCAACTGGGCAGCTTGCGAAGCAGTATCCGCCGCTCGTCAACGACACCCGCGCCAAGAGGCAGCAAGAACTCATCCGGCGGTGCAGCCAGCACATCAAGCCAACGCAAGTATCGATCGGCATGACTGATCCAGCTCTGAAGTTGAGATTGCAATTGGGTGAACCAATAGGAGCGCTCGCCTGTAGGCGACACACTCCATCGAAGCGAATCGGCAAGCTCTCGCATTGGCTCGACAGCAAGCCGCATTCGCCTTAGAATCTCGATGCCGGTGCAGTCTTGCGCAAGAAGGCTGCGCAGCACTGCGATCAGTACTTCAGTGCTATGGTCTGGCTGGAGCCGCTCCGTGATCACAGCCAATGTATCGGATAATCCGCGCAATGCCCGGGCATCCAGTTGCGCTTCGCTATCGAGTTCACGACAGGCCTGCCCAAAGACCCAGAGGCTCGCAATCAGATTGCCGCTATCGACGGTCGACACATACTTCGGAAGCAGCGGTGCCAGCGTGCGGGTGTTGTACCAGTTGAGCAAGTGCCCCTCGCAGGTCTCAAGCCTCGCCAAGGTTTCCATAGTTCCGGTGCATCTTTCGACCATCGGTTCCAGGGTTAAGAAGCCGAAATCGCGTGCCGACAGGGCCGAGACCAGCCACAGGCCGATATTAGTGGGCGAAGTGCGCTCCGCCACCTCTACCCGCAAGGCTTCTTGAGAATTATCCGGGGGAAGCCAATTCTGTTCCCTGGTCACAAGGTCGTCAAAATATCGCCACGTCTGGCGCGCAATGCGACGCAGAAAGAGCTGGTCGTTGATTCCGATGACTTCTGCTTTCCGTAACGACCTGCGCTGAAGCCGGATCCAGTGCTGCAGCATTGGAGCAAGTAACCAAAGCACCAGGAAAGGCGCCCATTGCGGTCTCCATAAAATGCCGAGAATTTCGAGCCAAAGCATGAACACGGCCGTAATGGCGGAAATCAGAAAGAAGTGAGCGCGAAATGGATCGAGATGTAATCGAGATACCTCTTGTGAGGCTTCCGCTGTTTGCCACTCTAATAAATGAAGTTGGCTCACACGCAGACGGTAAAAAACTCGCGCTATCGCATCCAGGGTGAGATAAGACTGATGAGGCAGAAACGCTACTTTTACGACAGCTAGATTCAAATCGCTATTCGCTTCGCGCCAGCTCTGCGAATCACCCCGCCATCGAGCAACCATTCGATCGAGAATCTGAAAAAACAGCGGCAGCACGAGGGATAACGCCACCAAAGCGCTCGCAACGGTAGGCACGACATTAAATGTCCAGCTGGTCGCCAGCAGTAACAAAGACGCTACCGCTACTAGACTGCGGCGCAGGTTATCGAGGATCTTCCATCGGTTGATGATGGAAAGCGGGTTCGGCTCAAAGGTGCCAATCGCCGATGCCGGAACCCGTCCAAAGATCCACGATGCGATTTGCCAATCGCCCCGAATCCAGCGATGCTGCCGCTTACCGTAGCTGGTGTAGTCGTTTGGAAATTGTTCGAATAACTCGATGTCGGAGGCCAATCCGACGCCCACATAGGATCCCTCAATCAGGTCGTGGCTCAAGAGCCGCTGTTCAGGAAAACGCTTGTTGAGGATCTCATGGAATGCACGTACATCGTAGATTGCCTTACCGTGATAGATCGCCTCTCCAAAAAGATCCTGATACACATCGGAAACAGCTTGACTGTAAGGGTCCGTACCACGGGCATCGGTAAAAAGCCTTGTGAAACGGGTAGCGGTGGCCGAAGGCAGCGTGATGCTCACACGCGGTTGAATGATGGTGTAGCCGCGAACACGATTTCGCTTATCGGGCTTGAGTTCAACCCGGTTCAATGGATGGGAAATGGTTTCGATCAGCTTCAGCGCCGTGTCATGAGGCAACATCGTATCGGCATCGAGGGTAATGGCATACCGAATACCTTCGGGTAGCGATCCGATTCTCAGAAAATCTGGATGCTGGCCACCATTGAGCAGACTATTCAGTTCTTCAAGCTTCCCTCTTTTGCGTTCCCAGCCGATCCACCGTTCTTCCGTCGCACACCAGTCCCGGGTGCGATGGAATAGCAAGAAGCGCCCGCCACTATGACGCGAATTGAGCTGCTCGATCCCCTTCATCGCCAGCCCAAGAAGATTGTCGTCTTCCGGCATTTCACGCTCGGCGGCGTCTGTGTAATCAGACAGAAGCGAGAACCAGACATTCGCGCCAGGGTTGGCGAAATACCGAACCTCAAGTTTTTCAATCTCTCCGCTAATCGACTCGGGAGTGAGAAGCATCATCGGAACAACCACCAGCGTGCGGCACTCGTCCGGTATGCCTTCCTCAAAAGACATCTTTGGCAGCACACGCGGTGGGAGCATTTTCGCCAGAGCCATATGCAACAGGTATGTGGCTACTTCGCTGGACGGAAAGAGGGCCAGCCCGCCCAAAAGCAAGAGCAGAAATCGCGATTCCAATCCTGCGGAGTAGGCGGCGTATCCGAAACTCGCAGAGAGCGCTACGGTGATCGTGGCCAAACCCGCCAGATAGACAAATGTAGGATGCCGGAGCAGAAACCGTTGCCACCGCTCGCGAAGTGGAATGCGGCAACCCAGACGCATCTCCAGTTGCGAAAGTCCTTCATCCAGCAGGTAGTATGAAACACAGTTCTCCCGGCTCCCGGCAGCGCCTGTCTGCGCCAGTTCAATCGCAAGCTGAGCTACCTCGGATTCGGATTTCTTCGAATGACGCGCGGATGCTTCCACCTGCCGTCTGGCGCGATCTCGAGTCGCGAAATCGCTGCTGGCATGGATCCCCGCAGGATCCTGGCGAAGGATCGACTCCATGCGGCTTACCGTTTCCACGAGCTTTGGATATTGCAGTTCCGACAACTGACGGAGGCTTCCAACGGCAGCGGCGATCAACATCAGATCATTGGCTTCTTCAGCTTGCTCGCTCCTGATAATGTCCACCAGTCTATGACCGGTCTTATCCTGAATCCAGTGCTGAATCGGCGCAAGCGTCGACTCCTCTTGATGGAGTTGTTCGCCAAGTCTTTCAATGAAGTGTGGTGTCAGTTGGTAACCGCGGCGATCCAACTCACTCAACATCTCCGAAAATAGTTCTGGTGGCCGCTGGGCTGCGTTGAGAAATCGATCGGCCCAGAAGTCGGCAAGCTCTTTTTCATGCTGCCTTAGACTGGCTAAGGTTGAAAGCCGTCTCAGGCGTTCGAGCAGAACCAGTCGCAACATCAGCGGAAACACCCACAGTTCTGCGATGGTCAGTGGAGACTCGCGCTGGTAAGCATTCAGAAAACTGATGATGCTTTCGGCTCCCAGTCGATGACCGGTGCCGTCGATCAGTTCGGCAGCCAGATGATAAACCCGGATGCGCACCGAACAACGCCGGTCTTTGAGCACCGGTAGAATCCTGTTGTGATTGTCCGGAAGGTTATGCCGGATATCCGCAATGTTGGAGCGGATCAGATATGCGTTGTCAAGCAGCCACTCGGCTTCATGCGTGATGCCATACTCTAGCCGAACCGCTTCAGCCAGATCAGCTCTTGCCCGCTCAATACAAAGCTCGCAATCACGCAGAATCGGCAGGAGTGAGCTCGACCGGGTTGACGTTTCACAAGAATGAGTTGTGGCTAACTCGGTTGCACAGTCTGGCAAACTAGCAGTCGTAAAGGGCTTTCGCCGCTGCCCTTCACCATCCTTCTCTGCTGAAAGGCCAGGGCCCGGACGGATCGCAAATACAGAAGCTTGTCCAATGCGCCTCAGCGCTGCAATCACCTCGGGTGCCTCGGCTTCTTTTGCCTGTACAACAACAAGACTCTCCCCGGGCAGAACAAACCCTCGATAGCTGCGCAGAACTCGAATGCGCATTCCCAGTCCCATCCATAAAGTTCCATACCAGACCGCCAGGAAAGCTAGCATCATCGAGACAGTAATAACCCAGAGACCCAAATTGGCCGCCAAACCGACAATGCCAGCAATGGCTAGAGACCCAAAGGCAAAAGCACTTCTCTCGCGAGGGCCGTAGCCATTATGAGAGATCTGAAAGACGTCTTCTAAAGAGCGATGGATAACCCCCGAGCACCGAAACCCAGACCTGCGGGCCTCAGCAAGAGCTTCTTCACCATGCTCCACACTTCGGTAAAAACCAAATACGAACCTGAATCCAAACGATTTCGAGACGATTTTGGTTGGTGAAATCACAGCTTCACATTGCCAGTTCCCGGCCCGGGGAAAGAATTAAAGCGAACGTCCAATATAAACTCCTGTTGTCATACCGCCTATTACCGGAACAAGTCCAGAGGATGGTTCAGTTGGGTTTCAGAGAATTGCTTTGCGGCCCTGCACCAACTGCAGGACAAGAATAACAAGTGCGACGACGAGCAACACATGAATCATCCCGCCAATCGTGTAGGAACTTGCCAGCCCGAGCGCCCACAGCACCAACAGCACGACAAAAATGGTCCAAAGCATGACTTTGACCTCCTTTTGAATCTTGTTTCGCTGTTAAATGAGCACGCGGAGTGCCAAATCTAGTGAGGCATTCAGCGAAGTTCAGGTTGAAGGTATGATAGTCCTTCCGAATGGGCCGATTTATAGGAATAAAGTCCCGAATGCTGCGTTAGCTATGTATGGTGGATAGGTAATTTTCCCCCATCCGCAATTGCATCCCTATGATTGGGAAATGACCAAATGACCATATTCGGTCAATACAACCTGCTCAAGTGCGAGCAACGGCGTGGCAACTGTTACAGCATCCGTTTGAAAGGCAAGCGTCATCAGATCAATCATGATTCGTGCATGTTAGCCAAAATCAGGGGGGACACTGCCCTCGGGAACTGCCATGTCTGGCCGCTTCACAGGCTTTCGATTTCACTCCGCCGCCTGGATTCGCCGCTCAACGTCTATTATGAACTCAAGGTACTCATGCATCTTGCGTCGATCGGATCCACCCAAGTTGGAAGACAGCCTGCGGGCATCGCCGGTCACTGCGTCGAGTTTGCTTCGCTCATACCTCCCTTGCCGGGCCTGGCGTAACCGATCAGGGTCGATACCGGCGACTCCAAAGAGCCACTCAAAAACTGCACGAGGGCGGATCTCCACTGGATTTGGACTGGCAGCTGTGCGCCAGCTATTGAATCGCCTCGCAGTTGAGAGACTTGGAGAATTGAGTCGGCAACGTCACTTGCTCAGCTAGACGCTCAGCCCATCGCGAACATGATTCAAAGTATGGCCCCTACCTCTCTAAACCAACCACTACATCTATATCCTTCTCTATATCCTCCGCAGAGCGTGTAGACAGTTCATTGAGGAAAACTTTAATTGCTTCGGCAGACTTACCCTTATCTGCTTTGAATTTTTAGGTTTTCCGGTACTCATGCAGGAACTCGCGCATCTCTTTTCTCGCTTCGTCGAAGAATTGGCCCTGCTTGGTACCGTTCTTATCAAGCGATGTGTGAAATGCGTCTAGCGCATTCCTCAAGGGTACCGGTCGAACCCCGTCTCGTTTTTCAAGCGTATCGCCGTCCCGGACGAATTCCACAAACTCCATTTGGAAGACTTGTTTTGTTTGAGTCAGAACTAAAACTTTGGCCCAGGCCTTTAGCACGAAAATGACAGTTTTGGTGTCGAACTCTTTTTTGGATTTTATTCCGGCTTGTAATCGTGACGTAATCAGATCGAGCACCAAAACGGCGACTTAAACGGAAAATTCTTGATCCGCCATAAATTTGTTGTCCTATCAGTTAGCTTTCTGTAAATCGCTCCGTAGCGTTGCAACTTTATCAAATTATTCATCCTGAGGGAAAGTGGGCTCGTCCGCGAGCAAACGTGCTCAGTGATACCCTCATTGGATCAGGCGTCCAAGAACGCCCAAGGAGTTTCCTTCCCGTGAAGTGGTTTGACTACAAAGCCCCAACTACGCTCGCTGGCACGCTCGCCGATCTCGACGGCCACCCAGGCGCGCACCTGCTTGCCGGAGGCACCGACCTCCTCGTCCAGCTTCGCGCTGGCCGCAAAGAAACCGACCTCGTCGTTGATATCAAACATGTCCCAGAATTGAACGAGATCTCCTTCGATGAATCGACCGGCCTCACCCTCGGCGCTGCCGTCTGCTGCGCAGCTATCCACGAGCATCCAGATGTAAAGAATCACTATCCGTCGCTTGCCGAAATCACTTCCATCATTGGTGGCACCCCCATTCAAGGCCGCGCCACTCTTGGTGGCAACCTCTGCAACGCCTCACCCAGTGCTGATTCCGTACCGCTGCTGATTGCCCTCGGCGCCAAGTGCCGCGTTGCCAGCACGCACGGCGAACGCGAAATCGCTGTCGAAGACTTCTGCATCGCCCCAGGCAAGAACGCACTCAAACCTGGCGAAATCCTGGTCGCGCTACACTTCCCTGCCCCCAGGAAATCTTCAGGTGCTCACTACCTGCGCTTCATCCCACGCCATGAAATGGATATCGCTGTTGCTGGTGTCGGTGTAAGCG
>CAZZGS010000172.1:2946-8463 GCA_964653845.1 uncultured Bryobacter sp. | reverse complement strand
ATCGGTGGCGACCCGATCATCGGCACAAACCACATCGACGCACTCGAGCTTCTAAACAACGACCCCGACACCGACTCAATCATCATGATCGGCGAGATCGGTGGCGATGCCGAAGAGCGTGCTGCAGGCTTTGTGAAGGCCAACGTAAAGAAGCCGGTTGTCGGCTTCATCGCTGGACAGACGGCTCCTCCAGGACGCCGCATGGGCCATGCAGGTGCAATTATTTCCGGTGGAAGCGGCAAGGCAAGCGACAAGATGGCCGCAATGGAAGCTGCTGGAATCACCGTCTGCCAGACGCCCGCCGATCTCGGAAGCACCATGAAGCGCCGGATGCAGGAAGCCGGACTGCTCAAGTAATCAGTTAAGGATTTATGGAACAAACATTCGCAATCATCAAGCCGGACGCCGTAGCTAAAAATCAAATCGGCGACATCCTGGCAGTAACCGAAACGGCCGGATTCAAAATCAAGGCCCTGCAGATGACACACATGACCCGCAAGATGGCCGAAGGCTTCTACGGGGTTCACCGGGAACGCTCTTTCTTCGGTGAACTCGTAGAGTTCATGACCGAAGGCCCTTGCGTACTTCTCTGCCGTGAGCGCGAAGACGCCGTCGCCAAGTGGCGTGAAACGATGGGAGCAACCAACCCGGCCAATGCGGCCGAGGGGACGATCCGCAAGCGTTTCGCCGAGAGCGTCGGTCGTAACTGTGCCCACGGCAGCGACAGCAAAGAGAATGCAGCTATCGAACTGGCATTCTTCTTCGCTGGCAACACCTTGGTCTAATCCCGTATATGAAAACAAGAGACTGGCTGGCCTTCGGGTCAGCCATTTTTTTGGCCCAAATTCAGCCGGTCGGCCGCTAACCCAAATGCAGGTGTAGTTCGCTTCTATTGGGGTGGCTGTACGAGTGAGGATTCGAATGAGCGCAAGCTGGCTTCGATCTCTTCTCGGAGGAGACTCGTGGAGCCGGAGCTTGACTCGCCGATTCGGTTGAGCGCTTTTTTGGAGGCCTCGATTGCTTTCTGCATCTGCGCTTTTTGCTTGAAGTTCTGCGCCTCTGACTGAAGCACCGCAGCCTCGGCATAGGCAAGCACTTCCTTCATCGGCGGATCGACTGACGCTTCAATCCGCATAGCCTGCTCAAACGACTCAAGCGATTGATCGCGTTTGCCTAGGCGAGACTGCAGAACACCATGCTTCCTTAACGTTGCGGCAAGAAGTGGCCGTGAATCCTTGGCAGGATCCAGCTTGCCGAAGACCTGAAGCATTTCATCGAGAACGGATCCTGAGGCAAGATCCAGGGCATCCACTTCAGCCACGGCAGTCTTGTAGGCGAGGATCGATTCTGCAATTTGACCTAGTCTTCTCAGCGTACTTGCATAGCGAAGCCGCGTCTGGATTCGAAGCTTATCAATCTCGGGTTTCGATTCCAGTCCCGCAAGAATACGAAGGCCATCCTGACAATCTGACAGCGATTCCTGCAACTGGTTGGTGAGAGAATATGCTGTGCAGAGATTCGTTTTGGCCAAAGCAACTAACCGCAACGATTGAGGTGAAGCGGCTACGCGGTTGGCTGCGGCAAGAGAATCCTGGTAGGACTGGATGGCAGCCGGGAATTGCGATGCTTTGAGATATCCATTGCCCAGCAGCCGATGCGTTTCTGCAAGACGCATCGTGGCTTCCTGCTTCGCCTTTGGCTCGCTGCCAAGGCGCATCCGAATTTGCAATGCCTGAATCAATGCAGGCATCGCCAAAGCAGAAGCTTCACGGTCATCGTCAAATAGCGAACCCATGATCTCTGCACTCTGCTCGTATGCACTGGCTAAATCCTCCTGAAGTGAAGAATCATTCCCCGATTTTCGCGACAGCGCCTCCAGATGTTTGAGGGCGGCAAGCACCGCCTGTGTACGCGCGGGCCCCGAACCTGGCACATCCTTTAGGCTCTCATTGACATCGACGAGAATAGAGGTCGCAAGGGACCTGACACTTTGGTAGCGCGTCTCCGCCGAAGAAGTTTGAGCCTCGGCTCGCCGTCGTTCAGTCAATGCTTCTTTTGACCGCTGCTCAGCAACCAGCCGTTGTCTTTCGGCTTGGGATTGCGCATCCAGGGCAATCTGCCTTTGCTCAATGGCATGCTTGCGCTGGGCTTCGGCGATGGCACGTGCCTCGATTGCTTCAATCCGCTCGGTCTGGGCGATGCGTGCCTGGTTGAGCGTGCTAATGGTTCCCGCAGCAGTAGAGAGCAGAACCATCACAGTAGCACCAGCAACTAGCTGGTGCCGGCGAGCAAACTTCCAGACGCGATAGCTCCAGTTGTCAGCTTGCGCCAGAATCGGCCTGCCACTAAGATGCCTTTCAATATCTTCGCTAAATTGAGCTACAGAGCTGTAACGTCGCCCGGGCTCTTTGGCCATCGCCTTGAGAATGATATTGTCCAAATCACCCCGAAGTTTTCTTTTTAGGGCCGGAGGAGCAACTGAGCTTGGCCTCGGCACTTCGCTGTCCAGCACGGCCTGCAGGATATCTGGCACTGCCTGTGAGGTAACCCGGTAGGGCCGCCTTCCGCGCGTGAGTGAATGAAACAGCAATACGCCGAGGGAATAGACGTCAGAAGCTGTTGAGATCGATTCACCGCGAATCTGTTCTGGACTGGCAAATTGGGGAGTCAAACGAACAGCTACGGTTGCGGTATCGTCTCGGCCGGGATTGAGAACCTTGGCGATTCCGAAATCAAGCAGCTTAACGTCGCGGGCTTCAGTAACCAGGATGTTGGATGGCTTCAGATCGCGATGAACAATCAGATTTTGGTGAGCGAATGAAACAGCAGACGCAATACAGAGAAAGATTTTGAGGATTTCTTCAACGGTAGCGTTATGGTTCTCGATGTATTGATCCAGTGGCTGCCCGTCAACAAACTCCATAATCAGGTAAAGAAGCCCATCATCGGTGGAACCTCCATCCAGCAGCCTCGCGATATTGGGATGCTCCAGTTGCGCGAGGATCTGCCGCTCACGGCGAAACGAATCCAGCGCAGCTTCGGCCAGCACAGCGCCGGAAATCAACTTGATCGCAACCGTCTTGTGGAAGGCCTCATCGGCTCGAGTGGCCTGGTAGACCGCTCCCATCCCGCCACGTCCGATCTCTTTGACAATCGAATAAGCTCCAAAGCGCCTCCCGGTAAAATCCATAGGAGCGATCTGGCTCCAGATCCCGCCATCCTGTTCAAAAAAAGCAGACGGTCCCTCGTGGGCAAGAAGGAGACTGCGAAGTTCTGCATAAAGCAACGGAGAGCGGAATTGCAAGTCGCGAAGAAAATGCGCCCGGTCTATAGGCGACAGATCAATTGCCTGATCAAAGAGAGAGCGTAGATTTGCCTTCGGTGCCGGGTGCATGAAATTCGGATCTACTCTTATCCTATAGTTGGAAAGTATGGAAGAACACGCAGAGCCCGGAGAAGTCACGCAATTATTGATTGACTGGCGAGAAGGACGAGAAGAAGCGGGAGGCGAAATCATCTCGCTGCTCTACCGCGAACTCGAACGCATGGCCGGCTCCTATCTGCGCAACGAACGCAGCGGACACACCCTCGAACCCGCTGGCCTGGTCAGCGAATTGTACCTTCGCATGATGAAGGGCGCGGTGGTCAGCTACCAGGACCGGGCTCACTTCTTTGCCGTCGCTGCAAGGCAGTTGCGAAGAATCCTGGTGGATTATGCTCGCAAACGCAAAGGCCGCGGAGACGAACGCTTCTTCATCACTCTAAGTGGTCTCGAAGAAAATGCCGCCGGCATGAAGGCCGAAGACGTCGAAGCACTTGAGGACGCGATGAATGAACTGGAAAAGCTGGATGAGCGTGCCCACAAAGTCGTGGAACTACGCTTCTTTGGCGGCTTGAAAGAAGACGAAGTGGCTGAACTTCTCGGCCTCTCGCGTACGACAATGAAGAGAGACTGGGCCTTTGCCCGGGCCTTTCTGATTTCAAAAATGGGAGCGAAGTAGAAAATGAAAAAGCTGGCAATTCTTTTGGTGTTGGGGCTCACTGTCTTCGCAGAAAAGAAACCCCGCGAAAAGATGCCAGCCTTCAGGGCCAAAAGCATGAAGGGCGAGAGCCTCAACAATGAAGCACTTGCTGGCAAGCCTGCCTTAATTCAGCTCTGGGCCACCTGGTGTGGGTATTGCCGCAAGGATCAACCCATCGTTGAAAAGCTTGCCAATGAATTTCGCGATAAAGGGCTAGTCGTCGTTGCGGTCAACGTCGGCGAGGCTCGCCTGAAGGTGGAAGCCTACCTTAAAGAGAATCCCCGCCCTGGCGTGAAACACGTACTCACGGAAGACACCAGCCTCCCCGGCTTGATCGCCCCACAGGGATTTCCCTTCTACGTCCTGCTCGACAAGGACGGCAAGGTAGCGGGTGTCCAGGCCGGGTCGGGTGGCGAGCCCAGCCTGAGGGAAATGCTGACCGAAGTAGGTCTCGGATCGAATTAAGCTAACGGCGCAAACGATGCTTGCGTGAGAGCGGCTGAAAGCCTGATGACTTAGTAGAAAGCCATGTTGCAAATTTGGCAACTTCAGTGTGGGATCGCAATGCCTCTATCGAATTGTAGGATTGCTCAAGCTCCTTCTCAGAAAATACGGAATGGACAAAAGAATGACAGGCCTTGCAAAGCAGCGCGATGCGGGTAAGGCCTTCTTCTTTGGTGTGATTGCGAGTGAACCTGGGCTTGTTATGGCGGGATTGTGGAAGCAGATGATGGCGGGTGAGCGGTGTATCGGGGCGTCCGCAAATAGCACAAGGTGGCATCTCTAATTAGAGGATGCCACCTTGTGTTTTCGAGTTGGATTAAAACTACGGCTTGAGGTCAGGTTCCTGGATGAAGGTGGCCCACTCTTCGGTCCAGTCAAAATCACCAATCCCGCCAATCCAGGTGGCCCACTGGTCGAAGAACCCATCGTCTGGGGGCTGCAACCAGCTGGCACGGAAGATCGGCGAGCCGATCTGGCCGCGCAAGTCGGGGTTCGAATGTTCGAGCGGATTACGCAAGAGTGGGTTAGCGATCAGGAAGAGCCGGGCGGCCGGTGTCAGGTGAGCACGGAAATCAGCCGCAACCTGACTATCGAAAGTATTCATTGCCGGAGTAGCCGCCGAGGTGCCGTTGTTCCAGCTCAGGATACCGGTGGCGGAGAAAGCGCCAGAGGCGATGTTGGGCTGGATTGAATCGGCGATGTTTGCGCCACCGAATGTCCGGGTGGTCCAGTTGAAGCAGAGCATGTTGTTGAAGCTGCCGGCAGAACCGCGACGGAAGTAGAGGCAGGGCGCATCGGCTTCGTCAAAGCCTGCGGCGTTAGAGCCGATGAAGGTGAAGTTGTACATCGTGGGGTTACCGAGCGGGCGAGCGGCGAAATCGCGCTCGTAGTTGTCGCTTTCGATACCACGGTTGGACCGGTCAGAGTTGGCGACAAATACACCGTGCTGCACACGGCCGCGATAGCCAAGCTGCACGTCGACGTAATCGTC
>CAZZGS010000172.1:0-2936 GCA_964653845.1 uncultured Bryobacter sp. | reverse complement strand
ACTTGGCATCGTTGATGCCACCGAACCATTCAAAGCTATCGTCAAAGCCGTAATGGGCCTGAAGAAATTCAGACTTTGTTGCCGTGCCACATGCTCCCCAGGTGAAGGAGTTACTTTCTTCGTTCGGGCGAATAAGAGCGCCGGCAAATTCGACACGGACATACTTCAGAGCACCACAATCGTGGGCGTCATCGGTGCCGCCATAGTTGCCGTCGTCACCGTCCGATACGCCTTCGATCGGAAGTGAGCCGCTTACGTCGTTGATACGGGCCTTGCCCAACATGGTCAGACCACCCCAATCGCCGCGCTGACGGCTACCCACAGGCTGCGAACTCGTCATGATGATCGGCTGGCTGCGGGTGCCTTGGGCGACCAGTCGACCTGCCGTAGTGATCAGAAGAACACTGGCTGGCTGTGAACCGGGAGCGCCAATCACGACAGTGCCGGGCTCGATCGTGAGCGTTGCGCCACCGCGAACCCGCGTTACACCGCTCAGACGATAGGCCTTATCGCTGGTCAGTGTGCGGCTGGTAGTGATGTTAACTGGCAAGTTCTCAACATCGCTAACAACAGCGATCTTCCAGTAAGCGCTTTTCACTACACGCGTACCCGTGTAGTCGCGAACCTGAACGACAAGAGTGTGCATGCCGGGCTCATTAGGCACGGCAACCGAAGAGGAAACGAGTGCGCCACCGGCACCAACCAGGATCTGTTTATTCCATTCAGGCAAACGCGTGATCTGAAAGCCCTGATCGGGAGTCCTGCCAAAAATATCCGTGACAGCGCTGGTGTTGCCAGGTAGATAAAACTTGGCTCCAGTCTTGTTGTACTGGCGGTAAGCAACTACCGTGTACGGATAAATGTCGCTATTCGACTTCATCGTGGCGCGGATCGTAATGTTGTCTCCAGGACGGAAAACATAGTCCGATTCCCCGGCGCGCCGGTTGTTGTTTGTGGCCCAGATCCAGAACGAAGCTGATGTATCGATCTGGCTGACCCCCGCCAACTGGCGCTGTGCTTCCTCAGCACTGAGGAAAGGGTTGCCGTTTGACTTTGAGTCGGCTGAGTATGCACTGATGGCGGCTAGGCCAAGTGCAAATGTTGCGAGAAGATTTTTTCTCATTGCTGCTCCAGAAGTTCCTGACTTGATTTAGAAAAAGGTGTAACTAGTGCCAATGGTGAAGGTGCGGCCAATACGGAAGGCCCTCACCAGAATGTCCGACTGCTTGTATTGGTAGTAATTGTCAGAAAGGTTTTCAGCGCTAAAGCGCATATTCCACTTTCCGTCTTCCTTGATGTTGTATTGATAGACGAAATCAAGGAATGTGTTGCGCTCCTGATAGATATCAGGGAGGCGGAAAGCTCCCACGTCGGTGATGCGACGGGAAACTGAATTTGTGTAAAAGCGAGCAGAAGATCGCAACTGGGGTCGAGTCCACTCTGCGATCCCATTTACGATATAGCGGGACTGACCAACGAGCGGACGGTTGCGGCTGGTCAATTGAGGGAAACGGTCGACCGGGATGTCAACGCTGGAATCGACAAAGGTGAAGTTGGACTGAACCGCAAAATCCTTGAGCTTCTTTGAGAAGCGCGACAAGTTGTAACGCCATTCGAGCTCGATGCCCTGATTATTCGCCCCATCGACGTTGATAAAGCTTTGGCGCAGTTCCGATGCCGTCGGGCTGTAGATCTGTTCGATCGGATTGGTGAATTTCTTGTAGAAGTAAGATGCGGCAATAACTTGATTGCCCCCGGGAAAGAATTCCCAGCGGAAGTCCAAGTTGTCGATGAGCGCACGAGTCAAATTGGGGTTACCTACAGTCGAGTAACCACCGACAATGTTGGTGAATTCGAAGGGCGAGAGTTCGCGGAAGTCGGGACGGTTCACTGTGCGCGAATAACCACCGCGGAGATTTTGCCGCTTGCCAAGGGCGTAGATCAGATTGAATCCCGGCAAAGCGTCCCGGTTCTTCAGCGTGGCCGTGCTGGGGCGAGCGTTGGGGATGAGCGGGTCCAAAGTGATGACGTCAATGTTGGCATCTTCCATGCGGACACCGGCAACCAGGCGCCACTTGGCTCCAATATTGAGATCCACCATCGCAAAGGTTCCAAGCACATCCATGGCAGCTTCGTACTTGTCAGTACCGCGAGTGACTTCACGGATGGCGAATCCATCTGGCCGAATATTCTGGGTGCTCAGAATCTGGTTGGTTGGGAGCGTGAAATCAAGAGTATTCAAGCGTACCGGCTGAAAGCGAAAGCGGCGGCTGTCGAAATCACGGCGGCGGAAGGTGCCCCGGAAGCCAGCCTTGAGAAGTCCGCTGAAACGCCCTTTGAAGAATGGGATACCCCAATCGGCCTGCGGCTCGAAAATGTTGTCGTTGAGCTTGTTGAAGAAACGGAAGCCGGAATCCCCCAGATTCAGGAAGTTGAACGGATTCGTTGTACCCGTCTCGCGTCCACGGATAACCTGGCGAAGGTCGGGCTCGTCGCGCTTGGAATTGGAATAGGTGAACTGCCAGTGGAAGATGCTGTTCTTCAACTTCGCGAAAGCATGTTCGCCTTCGAGGCTGGTGGAAAGCAAGGAGCGCTCCACAAAGCGGAAGCGAGTGTCGAGGACGTCGTTGCCGATACCACCGTTGAGGCCCGTAAACTGCCGCACCTCCTTGTCGCTGTCACGAGTAAGCGTATTGCGGAACAGGATTTTAGAAGCCGGTGTGAGGCGATAGGCAAGGTTGAAGACGCCTGCCATTCGAGCAGATTCATTGTCGACGTTGAAGTCGTCGTATTGCGAGAAAATCGCTGGCTTGCCGCCACCTGAGTTGACCAGAAAGCGCTGCAGTTGAGGGGTTCTCGTTGGCTCGTTGGCAAAGGTAAACGCTGTTACGATTCCAAGCTTGCCGTACGTATTTCCAGCTACAACAGAATAGGTC
>CAZZGS010000171.1:5656-8464 GCA_964653845.1 uncultured Bryobacter sp. | reverse complement strand
ACCTACGCTGCCAGAAACATCCGTGTCAATTGCGTGGCCCCCGGCCTGGTCGACACCCCGCTCGCCTCACGTATCACCGGCAACGAAGCGGCACTCAAAGTCTCCACGGCAATGCATGCCCTCAACAGAATAGGCAAACCCGAAGACATTGCCTCAATGATCGACTTCCTGCTCGACCCTTCAAACTCCTGGATTACCGGGCAGGTCTTTGGAGTCGATGGTGGGCTCGGGACAATACGCGCCAAGTAGTGAACCCAGCGTTACACGGCCAACGGATTTCGCCGCCCGAAGCAAACGCAAGAACACTTGCGCGGTCAAGAAGGCATCGCCGCCAGCGGTGTGCCGGTCATGCGCCTTCACCCCAAACATCTCGCAAAGGGAATCAAGCGTAAAGCCTTCCGGGATGGCTCTTCCGGTGAAAGCCCCGGCATCATTGAGGTGGAGTGTAAGATCCATCGTGTCGAGCGACAGATTCTTCAAGGTGACATCAAAATGCTCGCCGCAGGCGAAGTCCAGAGCCTGCACATCATGGCCAATATGGTGCCCAACAATCACGCCATCGCGAAGGTAATCGAGAAAGAGCTCCAGTGCCTCAGGCTCATTCATTCCGTCCATCGCTTCATCACGAGTGATGCCATGCACAGTAACGGATGAATTGTTGTAGGCAAGCTTGAGCATCACTTCAAAAGAGTCCTCCAGCAGGATCTCGCCATCGATCACAGCGATTGCGCCGATCGTAATGATGCGGTCGCGCCTCGGGTCAAAGCCTGTGGTCTCCGTATCCAGCACGACAAATCTCACAGCCTCGACGGGGCTCGATTCGTCCCAGGTGGAATCGAAGCTTGCCAGGTATGCGTCGACACTCATAGCCCACCCACAAACTGGTTCACCGTAAATTGCACCACCCGATGGACGGAAGTGAAAGCAGTCTTGAGCATCATCTGATCGAGCTTGCCAAGCTTGGCGGGATGGATACGCCGGCCGCCCGAAATGGTCCGGTGATAAAGCCCAATGCGGAAAGCATCGGCAGCTTCGCTCAGAAGATCGGCGGCCTCTGGATAGTCGACAATGGCTTGGCTAAGGCGCTCGAGAGTACCAGCCTTCTCCAGTCGGCCGGAATTCAAGGCAAAGACCCGGGCAGCATCGGCAATCGGCTGCAACACAACACTCTCAATATCAAAGCTATCGTGCCGCACGCCATCAAGTTCTACAACCATACCTTCAGAAAGCGTAAGCGGCGGCAGATTGATGAGCGTATCGTTTGCCAGCAGCGAGATGGCCATTTTCTCAGCACCGACTTCAGCGCAGAAATGCGAGATCAACTGATCGCAGATCAGCCGGTCACCATGAAGGGGAACAAGATCGAAGAATTCACGGCGTTCAAACAAATGGTTCCGAACGGGATCTTGAATCGTCTCGCTGTATAGCCTCTTCCATTCCGACATTGGCATGGCAGGGTGGGCACCCTCCGGCCATTCGATCCCGACGCCGCTCAGCCCGCTCTCGTGAAAGTAGTGTGAGGTCATGCCAGCAACAGAAACGAAAAAGAAGCTCTCAAGTGGGCTGAAGGCAGGTCCCGAATCATCGTAAATTACTGCGATGGTCGGGAACCTCGGCTGCGGGATATCCGCGCGAGCCGACGCGCCAAACATCATCCAGCAATAAGGGACAGCAGGAGCATCAATCCCTGACGCCACTGCCTCCAGTTCGGCCAGCCGAATGCAGGCATCGGCCGCCGCACGAATCACGTACCCGCCAATCAGGCAGCATTCATCAAGGTCGTTAGCCGAAGCCAGCGCATCCATCACAAAGCGCCGGGCCAGCAGCAGTAAGGGTGCGATCTCTTCGGGCGACTCAGCCGCTTTCAGGTCACGAATCAATCCCGGCACATCGTGGTTACAAAAGAGAGCCAGCTCGCGCGCACTAAGGATGGTTGAATCATCAATTCGAATGGCATCCACGTTTTTCTCAAGCATGACCCGAATGGCCGACCGGGTTGAGTAGGCCTCGCCAAGTCGAGGTAATTCCAGACAAAAGTAATTCTGTCGGCCATGACGCGCACGCAGAAACGAAAGCGGCGGCGCTTCGGCATCCAGCCAGGAGCGCCGCTCAAATCCAGGCCCACCAGCCATAGAGAAGCGAGCTGAGAGATATCGCTCGACTTCTGGATACCGCGCGATAACCCCTTCAAGTTCCGCTGCTCCAACACCGTAGAGAATGACATCACTCAGAGTTCGAGCGGAGTATTGAAAGGACCCAACACCGACAAAGCGATCTAGCCCCAGCAAGTCGCCCTCACCCAGGACATCATGCACCCGCTCGGTGCCATCACTCTCATCAAGCACTTCAACGCGCCCCTGCTGGATCACCCAGATCTGCGGAATCTTGCCCTCCCCCTGACGATAAAGGAATTCCTCGGACTGGTGAAACTTCACCTTCCCGCTACCGGCGAGTTCGAGCAGGTCGCCATCGGAGAGGGAATCAAAAGGAGCATGCTGCCGCAGGAAATCAGCAACGCGTTGACGAATGACAGAGGTTTTCATGTTTGACCGGGTGCTACAGAAACACAGGTCCAGATAGGGCGTCGAACAGGGGCGGCCACCAACGGGCTAGTCTGATCAGGATACAACACGGTGGGATTGGCATACCATTGACGTTATTATTTTGTAAGCAACTTGCGTATCGTAGGGCAATGGGTCGTCTTGCAATTGAAGCAATTGATCCCAAAATTGGTCGAAGGCTTTACAAAATCGCATGAGGAGAAAACGATGGCAACTCGAACCTCAATCAAAAAAGTCCGCAAGACGG
>CAZZGS010000171.1:0-5646 GCA_964653845.1 uncultured Bryobacter sp. | reverse complement strand
GGCCAGGAGCGTGGGCCGAAAGATTATCGAGGGCCTGGAAGAAGCAATCGCCTGGTCTAGCGGGAAGCCCACTCAGATGCGGGTAACCGTAGTGTCTCCGCCCTTGCTGGATGTCAGGCAAATCTGGGTCGACATGGGCCTGAGCCAAGTCCAATTTGCTGCGAAGTTTGGCTTTCCCGCAGCGACCCTCAAGAACTGGGAACAAGGGCGCGCCAAACGGAGGGCTGACCTCGAGGGAGTAAAGTTTTCCCGAACCAGTGCCAGTCCTGCCGCTTAGACGCGAGTATGCTTGGGCTTGTTCACCAGGCAGCGGGAATCAATTGAGAAAGCACTCAAAGAAAAGCTCGTCCTGGATCTTGCCTCAGATCACAGCAACAAGTTCATACCTGCTTGCCAGCGGTTGAACAATCTTCCTGCGGCCATGACCAGGATTAACTTCCCAAACTGTTTTTAGCAAACCAAACGAGGCAAGCACTTTCACATCTCTGTCCACAGCGGCACGGTCACGATTCAGCGTCTGGGCAAGCTCCGAAAGACAAGCGGGTTGCTTGCGAATCGCTGCGATCAATTCGACCCTCTTGACGGTGAGCGCACGCATCAACTCCGCCGGATCTTCAAAGGTGACTCGCATTTCGGGTAGGAGCTTTTCGCCTCTATCCAACTTCTGCGCTCTTCCAAGAGATCGCTTAAAGAATTCATCTGCGGTACCGACACCGACTTTTACTCGTTTAGCCATTTGCTTCGTCCTCCTTCTTCCACAATTCCTTCACTTCGCGCTCAAATCGAATGGCCAGCGAGGAGTAGTCGTTGAACTGGATCGGCTCAACCGTCCCCATGAAGTGCCGGTGATGGTGTCCATGGCTATTGTCATAGCCGAGAACACGCCCGTTATCCAAAGGGCAAATTGAAAAGTTGATGTAAGCAAGGTTGTACCTCACCACTTCCCCTCTCTCGTCCTGCCATACTTCTTCGCGCAGCTTGGCGAACCTTCTTTTGCGAACGAGACTGCATTCATCGTCTACAGTCTTTTCGATTTTGCGCTCCGCAACCGGTGCCGTTCGCTTGGCCACTCGACCAGAATACCAGATGAGATGTCAGAGATCTCACCTGCCGAGAGACAACGCAGGACGAAGAAATAAAAGGAGAGGTAAAAAACGGCGGAAAGTTTGGAGGCGCGAACCGGAGTCGAACCGGTGCATAAAGGTTTTGCAGACCTCTCTAAATCCTGGCGCCGAAATGTTTGGAGAGCATCACGACTTGTCCGCAGTGGTAGGAGTAACGACAAAGTTGCCTATGGATTGCCTGCAGAACCGAATGCGCCTTCCCTCGAATTGTAACCGTACGAACCAGATCCTCTTCACGCAAATTGCCAAGTACTGAAAAAACACAACCCCAATCGGCTTCCCATGCCTACATCGCTTCTTCGCGCGTCTTGGGCGCATCTTCAAACTCGCTGTCCCGGTTACGGTCCGGTTTTTCACCATCTAAAGTTAGAAAGTTAGTCCATCGAGAACGCATGTTCTCGGCCAATCCGTTGCATTGCCGAAACGCTGCAACCGCATCTTGACTCTTCGAATTTGTGAACTCGAAGGCCATAATTCGATTCTGCCACCAGAGAAAGTACTAGGTGTAAATTCCAACTGCAATGCCCTTTTCGAATCGGGAATTCTCATGTATGATCATTAACGCCACGCATGCCCCACTCCCCACTTCTCTCTGCAATCCTCAATATCACAAGACAATTCGACCAGCCCCAGCTCCAGCTCCAGCCCTCGCGCAGAACCTTTCTTGCGGCAAGCGCTCTTGCCGCGCCGGTGCTGGCACAGTCCGCCAAACCCACCGTTGTAGTAGGCGCAGGACTCGCAGGCCTCACCTGCGCCCTTCGCATGAAGCAGAAAGGCATAGCCGCCGATATCTATGACGCAAATACGCGCCTGGGTGGCCGCTGTTGGAGCCTGCGCGGCGCCTTTGAGGACGGCCAGATTGTCGAGCGGGGCGGGGAATTGATCGATCAGGGCCACACCGCAATTCGACAACTGTGTCAGGAACTGCGCTTGCCTCTCGACAATCTTTTGGCTGCTGAACCCAATGGCAGCGAACCGTTCTACTATTTCGATGGCGTGCCGTACTCCTACACTGAAGCTACTGCCGACATCAAGGCGGTCTGGCAGAAGATCAAATCCGACATCTCTGCTGCCAGCTATCCCACGACCTACTACAAATCCACTCCGCGGGGCCGTCAATTGGATCAAATGTCGATTATTGACTGGATCAATGAGTCGATCCCTGGTGGCGTTTATTCCCGCCTCGGCCAACTCCTCGATGTTGCCTACAACATCGAATACGGAGAGGAGTGTTCTCGTCAGAGTGCACTGAATTTGCTTTATCTGCTGGGCTATAGCGGTCAGGGACAGTTCCGGATCTTTGGGCCGTCCAACGAGAAGTACACCGTCCGCGGCGGCAACGATCAAATCGTCTCGGCCCTGGTTTCCCAGCTCGCACCGAACATCAAGACTGGGTTTGCGCTCTCGGCAATCAAGCAGAATCCCGATTCCTCCTACACGCTCACGTTCAGGCAAGGAAATCGAACGACTCAGGTAGAGGCATCTCGCGTTGTCCTCGCTATTCCCTTTTCTATTCTTCGAACGCTCGATTTCTCAAAGGCAAACTTCCGTCCACTCAAGCAAATTGCGATTCGTGAACAGGGCATGGGCTCCAACGCCAAGCTGCAACTCCAATTCCGCAATCGCCACTGGAACGCCCTCGGCAACAACGGTGACAGCTATTCAGACACTGGTTACCAGATCACTTGGGAGGTTACCCGGGGCCAGGCAGGTACGTCCGGCATTCTCGTAAACTACACCGGCGGAGACGTCGCCCGCGCCGCCTCCAAAACCTCACCCAAAACCGTCTTATCTAGAATTGAACCAGTTCTTCCGGGCTTGTCTGCCCAATGGAATGGGAAATCACACCTTGAAGATTGGACGGCCAATCCCCTTACCCGAGGCTCTTATTCGTTCTTGAAGCCGGGTCAATATCAGACCTTCGTCGGAATTGAGGGTGAAGTTGAGGGCAATTGTCACTTCTGCGGTGAACACACTTCGCTCGACTTCCAGGGCTATCTCAACGGTGCCGTTGAAACCGGCGAACGTGCTGCTGCGGAAGTTAGTACAGCGCTCGGAAGATAGAACGCCCGGGTCGAATGGCAATTCAGTGTGTGCCTTGTGCACCCGAGTGTTTTCCTCTACCGACTGTGCCCGCCCCGGATGTGTTTACCTGGATACCCGAGCGATTGCCTTGGTTGATAATAAGCGCTCGACTCCAGTAAACAAGCTGATGGTTCGTAGAGCCACACTAGATGGCCCTCCTGGGAAAGTTGCTACATGTGACAACTTCAGTAGAGGGTAGAGAAAGGGAATAGCCACAAACGGGGAGGCGGGCTGGATGGAGTATCCGACTCACCCGGACCATTAATTCTATTGGGGTTTGGGCTTGGGGAATTGGAGGCGCGAACCGGAGTCGAACCGGTGCATAAAGGTTTTGCAGACCTTCGGCTCAATTCAGCAGGCGGCCTTTCTTTCTGTGTACTTCTACGCATACGGCATGGCCGGGCCGCTGGGGTTCTTCGTTTTGACAGGGGCTTGATCGCGACGAGGCCGTCCCGAAAGTACGACAATGTGTGGATGGAAAACACTCCGTACGCAGCAGACGAGGCACTCCACCTTAGCCGCCCTGAGTCAAATCGGTTTCTCGGGCCGAATGGCTCGCCACTCACCATGCAAAGTGTCTACGTGAAGTGGTTGGTAAATCTGCGGAACAACCAAATGGCGACCGTTAACTCGGGAGCTAACGGCGAGGTGACAAATTTCCTTTTCGATGCGATCACCGAGTTTGACAAAGTAGCCTCTGACCTTGTGAAGGGTCTTTCCCGGAGCACCGCCGACATCCCGCTCTGGCTCCAGCTGATTGTGCGCTCGCAGCAAATCGGACTCACTGCCTTACACCTTGCTCTTGGGGGTCTCCTTCAAGAAGGGGGATGCTTAATGCGATTAGCAATTGAGACATTTGCCCACGGTCTAGAGTTGGAATCAAAGCCTTTCGCTGCCGAGCTTTGGATGAACAAGACCGAGGAAACACTGAAGAAGGCATATAAAGAATGCTTTCACAAAGCGACCTCAAAGCGGCTCTTCAAGTCAATCCCAGGCTTGCATGAGCAGTTTTCATTTTGGTGCGAATTTGGCGCACATTCCACGAAGTACGCACTCGCGGTCCATGCAGGGATCGGTGAAATCGACGCGCAAGTTGGATCCGAAGCTAAGATTAATCGGGTCCTCTTGCATCTCTTGTCGTCCTACTCGGCAATGACGGATCTTGCAAGAACCAGAATCAAAAACCCCCGCAAAACAACCAGGCCGGAATTTGGCAGGTGGAGAAGGCTGGGCACATACCAAGCACGAATGAAAGAACTAGTTTGGGATATTTGCGACAACCCGTTGCTGAAGTTGTGAGCACACTTGAAACAAACAATTAGGGTACGTTCCTTTGCAATAGCGCCCCTAAGCACGTGAGCGGGCTAACCCTGTGGTGCGTCAAAGCACCTTTGAATGCTCAAGGAGACGGCCAAGAATAGAAGCGTCGTACTTTGTACCAGCACTATCAGGCAGGGAAAGCAAAAAGTTTGAGGACCGACAGTCAATTTGAACCAAGTCCTTGGCAGGCGGCATGTAAGATTCGAAACTTGCGTTCCACCGTCACTACGATCAAGACCGAGCAGGAAGTGAAATCCAAAGGCTATCCCGCTGGCGCAATTAGACGCCTGTGTAGCTTGTAAACCTCGCGCTCGGTGAGCGCCGAAATGAAATCAGCCGCCCATCGCTCAGAGGGCGTATCGTCCTGGTCGCGTTTAATCATTTGCGCAAAGCCAATCGGGAAGAGGTCGAGCTTTTCTTTTCTCGCAGCATCACAATAAACTTCAAACAGTTCTCGAATCATGCGCCGTTGGCCGTACTGCATCGTCGCCAGATCGCTATGGCAAATCACGTAATGCCACGTCAGTTGTTTCAGGATTCGAGTCTGATCTTTGAGGTCTGGCTCAATTGTGACAGGCCTTGCTTCACTCCTCAACGCGTCTGCCGATTTCAGTTGAATAGCTTGTGTGTAGAGTGAGATCAATTCG
Organism: uncultured Bryobacter sp.; assembly: GCA_964653845.1. Classification (GTDB taxonomy): domain Bacteria; phylum Acidobacteriota; class Terriglobia; order Bryobacterales; family Bryobacteraceae; genus Bryobacter. Next base: position 470 of record CAZZGS010000171.1, on the reverse strand, counting down.
GACGTGAAGTACCACAAATCCCGATTTTCTTCGAGCGTGCCTTGGTAGGGGCCAGAAATTGTCAACAGATCAAATGCCTTGCCAAGCAATCTGCGGTACCTTTCTTTGTCTTTGAAAATGGCCGGATCGCGCGACCCTGCACCGTCAAAAAAACGTTCAACTTCTGCTCTTGCCACCGAATCCTTGCTGCGAAGCCCATCTGCAATGAGATGCAAAGGGATCAGGCCTGCACAATGAAAGTCCACCATGTCGTGGATGGCATACGTAATATCGTCAGCCCAGTCCATGACCTCCGCAGTGAGTGAGCGCCTATAATCGCTGTTGCCCGAACCTTCTCTCGCCCAGTCGAAAAACTTGGACTCCGATTTGTAGGCTCCCCATTTATTCTTCTGCTTCATGTCTGGACCGCTGCCTTCAAGCCACGGGTATTTGAGAATGCCGTTCAAGGTGGCCCGGCTAACATTAAGTGC
>CAZZGS010000170.1:0-8521 GCA_964653845.1 uncultured Bryobacter sp. | reverse complement strand
CGAAGCACTGTGATGGTAAGCGGAGTGCTCTGCTGCGCATTGAGCAGCGAGCGCACCTGAATCACATTGAGTCCTGGCCGAACGTCGACCGGGATTTGCGCCACAATCTGCGTTGGCGATGACGAGATGATCGGCAGGGGAATGTCGTTGAACGTAACGCAGCTTCCACCCAACACCGTTGGCAGCGGCACAGTATCGGCAGCAGTCGCACTCGCAAGTCCAGTTCCATTAATCGTGATAAACGAACCTACCCTGATGTTGGTGCTCCCATCGTTGGCATTCACAACGCCACGCACCCCGGCAGGAATCGTCGGAGCTGTCGCAGTGCTGGTCGGTGTCGTCGGGATCAACGTCAAGCCCGAGACGGTAAGCATGTAAACGTTCCCCTTGGAATCGACAGCCATCTGCCGCGCCGGAACATTGATTTGTTGTGTGCTCCCACTGACAAAGAAAACCGGGTTCTCAGGAAGAATCCCCGCCACACTCTCCGATTGGGTCTTGATATCAACCAGTTCAAGCGTAGTTCGCTCCTCATCTCGTGTCGCCGCTGTAGCTGCAGTTCTCACGGGAGTCGTAGACCTCAAAAAGCGATTGGAATCGATTGGCCAAACCGAGTATACGTTCCTGTTACCGGCGCTAACACTGATCTGCGTTACCTGTCCGTTTTGGCCAGGTACAAACTGCACAGCCCCCGGTCGCTCCACCCCGCCAATGGGCGTCAACGACGACCCAAGAATTAATCCACCGGCAAGAAAGTACTCGCCACGAGGCCCTGCACCCGTGGGCGCAACATAGCTGGCATACGGTTGCTGAAATACCGTGCGGCTTGCTGTATATGCATCGATGGTCGCATCGAAAAGATAGCCGTTCGCAGTGGTTGTGCCAGCCACACTGGCCAGCAACATCGCAAATTCTCCGCCCGGCGAAGCAGCCATAAACCGGTTTCCACCCACCGTTCCAGCCGCATTGAACACTCCGCCTCCAGGGCGAACCACTGCCTGATTGCCAAGCGTTCTCCACACATTTCCGTTCGTCGTCGTAAACTGCAATCCAGCCAGCGTCATCGCCATCGAGTCGACTGTCAGTGCATTTTGCGCAGCGTTCCGTGGCGTAGGAGGAAATTCGACATTCCCCGTGATACTCAGCGAAGCAAGGTCTATGGTCTGAATGGACTCGCCACCCGTGTTAGCCACATACAACGTGTCACGATCCAGGGAAAGCTCCATATTTTGAGGAAACTGCCCCACCTCTACTGGGTCCAAATAACGTTGCTTAACAGTGTCGAAGACTTCGATCCGGTTCAGTGCCGAGTTGGAAATGTAAATTCTATCCCGCTTCTCATCGAGTACGATGTCGCGTAATCCGCGGCCCGGATTTACTCCGTTGGCAAGAGTTGGAATCGGGAATATCAGCCCCCTTTGATCGTTCAATCTGTAATTCATGAACACGCGAATCGTATTCGGGATATTGATCGCCTCAAGCGAATTCAGATTCACAACAACGGCACCACCGTTGTTGCCGTTATACACATTGGTGCCTGGCCTGCGGTTCACATTAACGCGACCCGGATCCATGGTGAATGTGATCGCCGAAGGTGCAAGCCCACTGGCAACTTGTGCCACCAGTGCAGCAGTCAGTGCGGGCACACTATAAGTCAATTTGCCCTTCCCTAAATTCGAGACTTTCAAGGTTGCCCTCGCAATGCCCTTGTTGCATGGGTCGGTTGCCAAAAACACTTGAGTCGATTCCGGATCTAAAATCGGATAATCGAAAAGATTACCTATCGGAAGCGTCACAAAGCCAGATTCAGACAAGGCAAAAATTAGGCTCCCGTCTGCTGTGATCACCATCTTGCCCAGTACGGATTCCGGCATCCGTATTCCCAGCCGAACTCCAAGATTCGTCGGATTACCGACAAAAAGAATATTGGAAGTTGGTCGCTGAGTGGTGATCGTAGCTGTGTAATTGAAGGCCGAATAAATTGTCTTGCCATCGGGCGAAAACACGCTGCCTCCAAAATTTACACCATTAGGAAAACCAACATTTCCAGTTAACGTAAAGGGCAGATTCGCGGTATTCATTACGCCACGCACATTCATCGTCCCAAAGTCGTACTGCGAAGATCCCGCCATTACCCTTGCACTATCGGGCGACATCGCCAGAACCGTCGATTGCCCGGTCACGGTGCGGTTACGCAAGATTGTTCCGCTAGCCACTTCATAAACAAACATCGTGGTCTGCGCCGTGTTGACGCTCTGGTTGATCGCAACCATACCCACAATGAAGTTCCCGTCCGGAGTGGTTAGCAGCTTGCCAGGAAAAGGCGTCACCGGCCTGCCAAAGAAAATATTCTGATTGATGTTGCCCGTAGAAATCGTTGCCGGCGAGGGAACGGTCGATAGCTGCAGCGATGCATCCTGCCGGGGGTCATAGAGGAGAAGCGTTTGCGAAGTGTTGTTCGTGCCCGTACCCTGCGTTGTAATTAATACCCGTCCGTCAGCCCCAACGGCAATCCCCTCCGGCCTCACTGGCAGGCTCAACGTGTTCAACACCTGGTTGTCGCCCAGCCTGATGATGCTTACACTTGTCGAGGTCGCATTCGTTACGTAAAGCGTAGCCCCATCCCGCGACATCGCCGCACTCACCGGGAAGGACCCCACCGTAATCGGGTTCCCTAACTTCTTGTTCACGTAATCGTAAACTTCCACCCGGTTGGCATTCGATCTCACCAGATAAAGCAATCCACGCAACTCGTCCAGCACTACGTCACTGGGCGTTTCACCCAATGAAGTCACCGTTCCAAAGATTCCTGTTTGGGCTTGGCCCGCTGCAGGAAACGAAACAAAAAGCGCCACTGCTAGAAGAGAAAAATAGAGAGATTTGTTAATGTTTGTCAAGACAAATTGCATCCGCATCTGAACCTAATGTACTCTAACGCTTCATGGTCAAAGAAGTTTCTACCGACATGCGAAACATTTTCAACTAGCATGGGTTCAACCGATTCAGCAGAAAAACGCCTGCGCGTCACCAACCGCCGTTCCGGCCAGTCGCTAACCACGCACGCCGGAATCGCCAATACCAGTGAGTTGCGTAGGCGCGGCCTCCTCAAACACTCTTCTCTCGAAGAGGGTGATGGCCTCTGGATTGCCCCTTGCGAGGCGGTCCACTGCTTTGGAATGAAGTTTGCGATCGACGTTTTGTATTTGAACAAGCAGAAAAAAATCTTGAAGATCCGTCCCAACATGGGCAAGAACCGAATCAGTTTCTGCCTTCGCGCTCACAGCGTGCTCGAACTGCCGGCAGGCACCGTCGAGCGCACCGGAACACTCGTAGGTGATGAGTTGGAGTTCGAAAAGGTATGATTCGTTTCCTCCTCCCCGCACTTTTTCTCTTTACCTTCTCATGCTCGCGGCAAAATCAATCCGCTTCGCGCCTCTCCCCGGTCTTTGATACCCAAGTCCGCAACGCTGTCAACATGGGCGACGGCGACCTCGAAGTCCAAGCCCTCCGCAAGCGCCTTCTCGACAATCCCGGCGACACCGCGGTCCGCCGCCGCCTTGCAGCCAAATTCGAAGCCTCCGGCTATCCAGACCTCGCCCTCGAGCATCTGCGCATCGCCTTTGAACTCGCACCCGCAGATCTATCTCTCGGCCTCGATCTTGCTTATGCTCTCCACGATCAGCGACTCCCAACTCAAGCAAACCAGGTACTGGCTTCTTCTCTAAAGACCTCTAAACCCTCCGCAGCCCAGTGGTCCCGGGCCGCAATCCTCACCGACTCGCTCGCCTCACTGCCGGAAGGCGAAGGCCTCCATCGCAAGGCCCTCTCCCTCGACGCAAATAACTTCAACTTTTCCAACAACCTCGCCTACAACCTCATCCGTCAGAACCGTGCCAGCGAAGCCGAACAAATCCTGCGCGAGATCCTCCGCGCCAAACCCACCCACGAACTGGCCCGCAACAATCTCGCCAAGCTCTACGCCACTCAACTCAATCAGCCCGAAGAAGCCCTCCTCCACTGGAAGGCCATCAGCGGCCCGGCGGCCGCTCACAACAATCTCGCAGCCGCTTACATCGAACTCGGAAAATGGACCGAGGCCAAGACCGAACTTGAAAAAGCTCTTGCCCTCCGCTTCCAGTTCCCCGAAGCGCTGCAAAACCTTCAAATCATTGCCGCCCGTACCAGTGGTACTGTTGATCTCAATCTGGACCGCGACAAGAAGCAGTCCGGCCTGTCAAAATTAGCCAAGGCCTTTCGTCACGTTTTCATCAGCGATGATGACGGGACCCCAAAGTCGAATCACCATAGGAGTCGTTCATGAATTTTCAATCTCTCGTTTCTCAAGCACAGTCTTTGGCAAAAAAGCTGTGGCAGGATGAAGCCGGCCAGGACTTGGTCGAATACGCTCTCATCGTAGCCGCCGTCGGTCTTGCCCTCATCACCACGGTCAATCAGTTGACTCAGGCAGTCGTCAGCTTGTACCAGAGCATGACCCAGGGTCTCGGCTCAATCGGTACCCAGCAGTAGCTTCGGACAACACGTCATTGTCCCCGACTCTCCGCCGCTGGCTCATCCCCGATATTGCTTTCATTCTGTCGGTGGTCACGATGGCATACTGCCTGTTTTCCTTCAACGGAATGCAGCTGTTGTTCCGTGATGCCGACAGCGGTTGGCACATTCGCAACGGCGAGCGCGTTCTCGCCACAGGTTCGGTCCCCTTCACCGAACCCTTCTCCTGGTCAAAACCAGGCGGCCCTTGGTTTGCCTGGGAATGGCTCGCTGATTGTGTCATGGCAGAGGCGCACCTTTGGGATGGCCCTCGAGGTGTCTTTTTCCTCTACCTCATCGTGCTTGGAATTGTGACTTGGCTCTGGTTCCAACTGGTCTGGATGGAGGGCACCTGGTTTTTGGTTGGCGCTGTATCCACATGGATGATGCTGAACACAACTAACATTCACTGGCTGGCTCGTCCCCACCTCTTCGGGTGGGTCTTTCTTCTGCTCGTCGTCTTGGCCGCAGAGCGAGCCCCTCAGCGTATCGAATGGAAGCACATCCTCCTTGTCGGCATCGGTGGGGCTCTCTGGGCCAACATCCACGCCAGCTTCTTCCTTGGTGCAGCAATCTTCTTTCTTTACTCGGTTGACCGATGGCTCCATTCCGACGCTAGCTGGAAGCCGCTCGCCATTTGGGGCACCACAGCTTTCCTTGCAAGCTTCCTCAACCCATACGGCTGGCACGTACACGAACACATCATTCACTATCTGGGCGACAAAGAACTCATCTCCCGCATCGGAGAGTTCCAGACCTTCAACTTCCATCTCGACGGTGCCGAGCCTTTGGTCGTCACCCTGGTAGTAGTAGCTGCCGGCATTACCCTCAACCTGCTCGAAGGCCGGGTAGCCAGATCCATACTCTGCCTCGTCCTTTTTGTCGGTGCCCTCAGGTCCGCGCGCGGCCTCCCTCTCTTGGCCCTCGTCGCTTTGCCACTCGCTCTTGGCGCAATCTGTCGTGCCCTCGAATCCACCAAAGCCCTCTCACCAAAGCTCACCAAATGGCGTGACGACTTCGTTGCCTACAATCGAAACCTCACCAAGCTCGATATCTCAATCGGCGGCTGGGCGCTGGCCCCGCTGGTCCTCGCACTCTTCCTTTTCCTGATCCACACTCCGCTCTTCTCCAAGCCGGCAGGCTTCTCCGAAGACACCTTCCCGGTCCAGATCTCCGCTCAGGTCGAAAAGCTTCCTGCAGACGCCCGCATCTATTCGGGCGACATGTTTGGCGGCTACATGATCTACCGCTTCGCCGGCCAGCGAAAGGTCTTCTTCGATGGCCGAAGCGACTATTACGGCTCAGCCTTCATGAAAGACTACCTCGTGATTCTCGAAGCCAAACCCGGCTGGGAAAAACAATGGAATCGTTGGAATTTTACCCACGCGCTTGTTCCCGTCGACAGCGCATTAGTCGACCGCCTCCCCCTCAAGGGCTGGCGTGAAATCGCCAAAGACAAAACCGCAATCCTCTTTGAGAAGGGCCCACAATAAATGGACCGCCAAAAACTCCTGATGATCTTCGGAGGTGCCTGGGTCTCAGCTGCGCTGCTCACCTGGATTCTTTACTCCGCAACTTCTTCAGCCAGGCAAAACAAACTCGTGCGCGTCCAGGCTGCTGCTCGAGATCTCTCCGCTGGTACCAAACTTCGCAAAGGTGATCTGAAAATCGTCGAAGTTCCAGAACGCGAACAACCAAGGGGCGTCTTCGCCGACGAGAAAGCGCTCTTTGACAAGACCCTTTTATTCCCAGTCTCGCTCAACGAGCCGGTCACTCAGAACAAGCTCGCTGCCATGGGCGGAGCGGAAGGCGTAGCTGCCACCATCCCACAGGGCAAACGTGCCATCAGCGTCCAGGTCACCGATTCCACCAGCGCTGCCGGTCTCATCCTCCCGCGTTCTCATGTCGACGTGGTCTTCACGAGAACTGGCTCGATGGCTGAGGCCTTAAGCAAAGTCATCCTCGAAGACATCACCGTCCTCAGCGTTGGTCGCAACACTGAAATCGCCACAACAGACCCCAAGGCCGTCGCCGCCGCAGCCTCCGCAGCACCAGGTCAGAGCGCCACCGCCCAGCGTGCAGTCACTCTGCTTGTAACACCTGAAGAATCCGCCAAACTCGAACTTGCCAAGAACAATGGCAAGATCGGCCTCGTCCTGCGAAACCCGCTAGACTCCGGCAAAATCAACCAGGAACAACCCATCTACGCCGATGCGCTCGACCCCTATCTCGGCGCGAGAAAAGAACGCATGGCCAAGCTCGGTCAAAATCTGAACTTGCCCAACATGGCTCGAACAGTCAACGACGACAAGACCTGGAATAATCTCACCGGTCAAAAAGACTCCAGGAAAACCAAGGAAAAGGATCCGGATCCACCTAAGCCTCCACAGAAAATCGTCGACGTTTTCCGCGGCGAAAAGCACGTGCAAGAGGTGTTTGAAAAGACCAAATGAAAAAGACAATCGCCAACATTACTGCCCTGCTGGCATGCGTCGCCTTTGTTGTTTCCGCGCAAACCACACCCAACATTATTAAGCTGACCATCGGGCAGGGTGAGCTCGTCTCCTTCCAGCAGGACATCTCAAAGGTCGTCGTTGCCGAACCCAAAATCGCCGACGCAATTGTCGTAAGCCCACGCGAAGTGATGATCACCGCCAAAGGCTCCGGCAAGACCACTCTCGTCATTTGGGAAGAAGGCAAGTCTCCCCTGCGTTACGATATTCAGGTCGTCTTTGACCTCACCCCAACCGACGATTTCAACAGCGCCATCATTGCCGACCTCAAACGGGAACTCCCTGAGGATTCCATCCAGTTCAACGGCAACGCTGACACCATCGTCCTCACCGGCTCAGTCAAGAATCCCGACAGTTCCAAGCGCGCGGCGGCCATCGCACAAACCCGTACCAAGAACGTTATCAACTTGATCGAGCTGCCCAAGAAGACTGACCCGCGTCAAATCATGCTGCAAGTCAAATTCGCCAGCATCGACCGCGCGGCCATGTCCGAGATCGGCTTCAATTATTTCTCTCGCAACCCGAAATTCCTCGGTGCTCTATCCACTCAGCAATTCCAGCAGCCCCGCATCAGTGCCCTCCAGTTCTCGAATCAGGAATTCTCAAACACGACGGTCAACTTCGCTGACCTGCTCAACATGTTTGCCTTCCGCCCTGACCTGAACATCGGCGCAACTATCCGCGCCTTGGCCAATCAGAACCTGCTTCAGATCCTCGCCGAACCCAATCTCATCACGGTTGAGGGCAAAGAGGCCAACTTCGTTGCTGGCGGAGAATTCCCTTTTCCCATGCTCAACGCCACTTCCACCGGTGGTGCAATCTCCCCCGTAATCACCGTCCAGTTCCGCCCCTTCGGTGTCCAGCTCAACTTCACCCCAACGATCACCGATTCCGGAGCGATCCACCTCAAGGTCCGGCCTGAAGTCAGCTCGCTCGACTACTCCAACTCCATCACCCTTCAGGGCGTCCAGATCCCTGCACTCGTCACAAGGCGCGCTGAAACTGAAGTCATCCTCAAGGATGGCGAAAGCTTCGCCATCGCTGGGCTGATCGACAATCGCGTCCTGCAGACGATGGCGCGCATTCGTGGCCTCGGCGACATTCCCATCCTCGGACAACTCTTCCGCAGCCGTAGCACCAAGAAGACCACCGACGAGCTGGTCGTCGTCATCACTCCGAAATTCGTTCGGCCTCTCGCCCCAGACGAGAAGGTTGACCTGCCTGCAATGCTCGAAGCCTTCCAGGCCACCTCTCGTGAAGTCAAGGCGCTCAAGGATGCCAAATCCAAGGGCAAAGGCAAAGGCAAGAAGGAAGCGGGCAAGCCCCAGACTGTAGGCTCCAGTGGCTATCAGGAACCTGAAAAGAAAAAATAGCCTGGGCTCCCAGGACGGCGCCGTGGCCCTGCACATGCTCGTGTTGCTGGGCACGGTGATGATCGTCTTCATGGGTTTCGCCTTCGA
>CAZZGS010000169.1:6182-8547 GCA_964653845.1 uncultured Bryobacter sp. | reverse complement strand
CGCTTCTACATCGTGTGAGCAACGAATCGGCGGCTTCATCTTGAAATTCGAATCATAAGGAATGATTTCAAGATCGTGGATGGCGAAGTGATGAGGGGTCACCTCGCAGGTCACACGAAGACCTCGGCGCTTGGCTTCGGCCACCATCGCAATGGCGTTTTTGGTGGAGATGTGAGCAACGTGATATCGTGCGCCGGTTACTTCAGCAAGCAGGATGTCACGAGCAACCATCACATCTTCAGAACAAGCCGGGATACCGCGCAGGCCAAAGCGTAATGAAGCTTTGCCCTCGTGCATTTCACCGCCGGCAGATAGATTCAAGTCTTCGCAGTGATCGATCACAAGGATGTCAAAGCTCGAGGCGATCTCCATGGCTCGACGCATTACACGCGAGTTCATGACGGGACGGCCGTCGTCCGAGATGGCAACAGTACCCGCAGCCTGCATGGCACCGATCGAGGCCAGTTCTTCACCAGCACTTCCTTTGGTGATGGCACCAATTGGGAACACGTTCACCTTGGCAACCGCGCGTGCCCGCTCAATGATGTAGCGCGTCAGGTGAGGTGTATCGTTCACTGGACTCGTATTCGGCATGCAGCAAACGCTGGTAAAGCCACCAACGGCTGCTGCCCGCGAGCCGCTCTCAATCGTCTCTGAACTCTCAAAGCCCGGCTCGCGAAGATGCACGTGCATGTCAATAAAGCCTGGGGCAACAATCAGGCCCGTGGCATCGAAAACCTCAGCGCCGCGAGAAGGAAGATTGTCACCGACGCCGCGAATAATATCTCCGGCAAGCAGGACATCGGCAACACGGTCGATGCCATTGGCTGGGTCGATCACGCGGCCGTTACGAATCAAAAGCTTTGGCATTACTGCAGAACCCTTTCCAGCACAGCCATGCGGACGGCAATACCGTTCTCTACCTGGCTAAGAATGACCGAGCGCGAACTATCGGCAACTTCGGTCGAGATCTCGCGGCCACGATTCATCGGGCCGGGATGCATCACGATGGCATCAGGCTTGGCAAGTGCAAGATTTTCCGCCCTGAGGCCGTAAAAGCGAGAGTACTCACCGGCCGGAAAACTCGTTTCATTCTGCCGCTCCAGTTGCACACGCAACATCATGATGATGTCGGTATTGCGAAGCGCTTCCTTGATGTCATAGGTGATGCTCACCCCTGGTGCCAGATCCCTCAGCTCTTGGGGAACCAGTGGGGCCGGGCCACAAAGCACAAGATCGACACCGAACTTCGATAGCAGATGGATGTTCGAGCGGGCCACGCGGCTATGCAGGATATCACCAATGATGGCAACACGAAGACCTTCAAGCGATGGGCGGTTATCGAGAATGGTTCGGGCATCAAGAAGGGCTTGAGTCGGGTGTTCATGCTGCCCGTCGCCTGCATTGATGATCGGGATCGGCAAGTGCTTCGCCAGGAAGTGTGGCGCACCAGAGGCAGAATGGCGCATGACAATCACGTCTGGCCGCATCGCACTCAGCGTACTCACCGTATCCAGCAGCGTTTCACCCTTGGAAACACTCGAGCCTTGAGCGGAGATGGAAAGGGCATCGGCACCAAGCCGCTTGGCTGCGATCTCAAAGCTGATACGAGTGCGCGTGGATGCTTCAAAAAAGAGGTTCACAACGAGGCGGCCGTCCAGCAGATCCAGTCGCTTCTCACGCATTTGTTGCAGAGGCTGAAAGTCCTTGGCGCGCTGAAGAAGCGATTCGATTTCAGGCCGGTCGAGGGCCTCGATATCGAGGAGGCCTTTGGTCATAGTCACACCTTTTCGACGAGCAAAACTTTTTCGAGTCCGTCAATTTCAATAAGCTTGACTTCGATGATTTCATTAGAAGTGGTAGCCACTTTGCGGCCCACATAGCGTGCTTCAATCGGAAGCTCGCGGTGACCGCGATCAATCAGGCAAAGCAGTTGCACGCGAGAAGGACGGCCATGATCGAATAACGCATCCAGAGACGCACGGATCGTTCGTCCCGTATAGAGAACATCATCGGTCAGAATGATGTCCAGTCCGGTGATGTCAAACGGGATCTCGGTAGCATTCACCACGGGCTTTGCCCCAACCGTTGTCAGGTCATCGCGGTAAAGATTGATGTCGAGAATTCCAACCGGGATTTCACGTTTCTCGAGATCCGAGATTTTCTTCGCCAGTCGCTGTGCGATCGGCACGCCCCGGCGGCGGATTCCAATAAATGCCAGTTTTGAGAGATCGTCGGACTTTTCGAGAATTTCGTGTGCAAGACGGACCATTGTCCGGTCCATTTCCGAAGCCGACATGAGTTGAGATTTTTCGCGGGTCGCGCTCATGATTTTCTCCAAGCTAACATAGCAACGGGCTATGAG
>CAZZGS010000169.1:0-6172 GCA_964653845.1 uncultured Bryobacter sp. | reverse complement strand
CCATGAGGATCAAAAGGCAGAAAGAAGTCTCGATCAGCTTAAACTAAAAGGTCATGAAGAAGCTATTTCTCCTAGCCCTTGCCGCAATTCTTCTCCGCGGTGCCGAAGCTGACGTAAAAGCGTTAGTAGAGGCCGCGCGAAACGCCTGGGCGGTACCGGGTGTAGCCGTTGCCATCGTCAAAGACGACAAGCCGCTCTACCTCGCCGGGCATGGCGTGCGGGAATCGGGTAAGGCAGATCCGGTCACTCCCCATACTGCATTCCAGATCGCCTCCACCACAAAGGCATTCACGACCACTGCGATGGCTATGCTGGTGGACGAAGGTAAGCTCGGGTGGGATGACCCGGTGCGTAAGCATCTCGACTTCTTCAGGCTTGCCGATCCCCATGCCGACGCCCTCGTCACCGCAAGAGACCTGGTGACACACCGGACAGGGCTTCAGCGCCATGATGCCTTGTGGGTTAGGACCGGCCTGGGCCGTGAAGAGTTAATCCGAAGGATCGGGCTGGCCAAGCCGGCTGCCCCATTTCGCGGCATCTATCAGTATCAGAATTTGATGTTCACCAGTGCCGGCGAAGTGGTTGGCCGGGCAAGCGGATTAGGGTGGGATGGATTTGTACAGCAGCGCATCCTGATGCCACTTGGAATGATGGACACGTCCACGGCTTATGCTGACATGCTGCGGCGCGCAAATATGGCGATGCCGCACATTAAGGGAAAGGCGAACCCACTGCAGAACTACGACAATATCGGCGGCGCTGGCACCATCGCTTCAAGTGTCGATGACCTATCCCGTTGGGTGCGGATGCAATTGGCTGGAGGCGTTTTTGAGGGCAAGAGGCTGGTAAGCGAAAAACATCTCCTGGCCACGCATGAGCCACAAATGGTGATTCAAAGAACAGCGGCCTCACGTGAAATGCAGCCAGAATACACCCAATCCAGTTACGCCATGGGGTGGTTCGTCAACCACTACCGCGGAGAGATGCTGGTGATGCATTCCGGGTCTCTAAGCGGTTATCGTGCGCTCATTACGATGGCTCCCCGGCTCAAGCTTGGCATCGTCATTCTGGCAAACGAGAACGGAACTAACATGAATGAAGCCCTGACCAATACTCTGCTTGATGAATATCTTGGACTCCCCAAGACCAGGGATTGGAATGCCCACATGTTGCAAGCTGTTAAGAATAGCGAGCAGAAGGACGTTAAGGAAAAGCAGGCTCGCATTGATGCCCGGGCCAAAGATACCAAACCGAGTTTGCCCTTAACAGCCTATGTTGGCGCTTACCGCGAACCTGCATACGGCGAGGTAAATGTGTCGCTTCAGGATGGGAAGCTGCGTGCAGAATGGCTGCGCTCCAAGGGTGAAATGGAACATTGGCACTTCGATACCTGGACAATCAAAGCCAACGGCTCACTCAGCGATGCAACGGCAAACTTTCAACTCGATGACAAGGGCTCACCTACCCGGCTTCTGCTCTTGGGACAGACCTTCGAGCGTCATTAAGCGGAAACGGGCTTCCTGGTGCCAGTGAAAAGAGGATAGAGAACGGGCACCAGAAAGAGCGTGAGCAAGGTGGCACTGATCAAGCCACCGACCACAACTGAGGCCAGCGGACGCTGCACTTCAGAACCCGGCATCGTCGAGAAAGCCATCGGCAGGAAGCCGAAGGCAGCAACTAGCGCAGTCATCAGCACGGGTCGCAGCCGCTGCGCACAAGCCTCTTCGATATCACCGAGTTGATTGATGGTTGAAACGAGGACAATCCCGTTAAGCACCGCCACACCAAACAGAGCGATGAAGCCAACCGACGCGGAAAGGTTGAGGTTCATGCCACGCGCCCAGAGCAAACCGATTCCGCCGATTGCAGAAAATGGAACTGCGCATAGGATCAGCAAGGATTGGCTCATCGATTTGAAAGTGGCGTAGAGCAGGCTCAGGATCAACAGAATTGAAAGTGGAAGAACCAGGGCAAGCCGTTTGGTAGCGCGAGCCTGATTCTCAAATTGGCCTCCCCAATCGATCCAATAACCAGAAGGAAGCTGCAAAAGCGGTTTGATTTTAGTCTGGGCTTCCGCAACCACGCTGCCCAGATCGCGGCCTCTTACATTGAACTGAACCACGATTCGCTTCATGCCGTCCTCACGCTGGATGATCTCGGCACCCCGGCCAGCTTCGATACGCGCAACTTCGTTCAGACGAACCTGTTCCCCGGCTGGAGCTTTGATGAAGATTTCGCCCAGGCGAGAGATGTCAGAACGGTACTCGGCAGGGAAACGAAGCATGATAGGGAAGCGCCGCTGGCCTTCAACAAATTCCGAAACAGGCAAGCCACCGCTGGAGGCATCAATGGCGGATTGCACGTCCTCGATCGTGAGACCATAGCGGGCTAGTGCGGAACGGTCCGGCTGAATTCGAATCTCGGCAACGCCGGTGATGACTTCTGTTTGGAGGTCAGCCACTCCGGGCATTCCAGCAAGCGCTTTTTCTGCCTTCTCCGCAAAACGTTCCAGAGTGGCAGTGTCTTCACCAAAGATCTTGAGGGCAACGTCAGCCTTGACACCGGAGATCGTTTCGTCCAGTCGCATGGCCATTGGCATTGTAAAGTTGAATTCCATACCAGGCATTTCTTTGAGCGCGATCGACATGCGATTGATGAGATCTTCTTTGTCGGTGGGCTTCATCCATTTGATGTCTTCTCGCAGGTTGATATAGAGATCGGCCTCATAGACACCCATGGCCTCGGTTGCAACATCGGGCCGGCCAAGCTTTGAAGTGACGCTGGCAACCTCGGGGAATCTGAGCAGGATCCGCTCCACCTGCTTGCTGCCATCAACCGAAAGCGGAACGTTGATGCCCGGTAATTTCTTTGTCTGAATGACGATCATGCCTTCGTCCAGACGCGGCATAAATTCTGTCCCGATAAAGGCGACACTGCCGAGAGAACCAACCAGGATTAGCAACGCTGCGGAGATCGTCGCCCATCGCCAATGCATCGCATTACGGAGGGCGAAACGGTAGGCGGATTGCACTTTGTTGAACCAGACTGATTCCTTTTCCTCCACCTTTGTGGCGAGCGCAAGACTGGCGATAACCGGCACGCCGAACAACGCAAGAAGCAACGAACCAAACAGAGCCGAAACAACCGAGATCGCCATCGGACGGAACATGCGTCCCTCCAGATCCTGAAGGAAAAGGATCGGCAAATAGACGGCGATGATGATCAGGACACCGAAGAGAATCGGTTTAGCCACTTCCTGAGCAGATTCGCGAATGAGTTCGATTCGCGAATGCCTGTGGTCGCCATGGTGCAAGCGGCGAATGATGTTTTCCATCATGACAACGGCACCGTCGACAATCATTCCAAAGTCTATTGCGCCAAGGCTCATGAGGTTGGCGCTGATGCCAAAGAAGGCCATTCCCATAAAGCCAAACAGCATAGAAAACGGTATTACTGCGGCGACAATCAGGGCTGCACGAAATTCGCCCAGGAAGATGAAGAGGATTACAGAGACCAGCAGACCGGCCTCAAGGAGGTTGCGCTGAACGGTTTTAAGCGTGATGTCGATGACTTCGCTCTGGTCGTAAAAGGGGACAAGTTTGACATCTTTGGGAAGCTGGATTGAGGCCAGACGCTTCTTTACTCGTCCGAGTGTTTCGAGCGAATTCTCGCCTCGCAACATGATCGCCATTCCGCAAACGGTTTCTATCGTGTTCCGGATAATCGCTCCTTGCCGGAGCGCACCTTCGATTTTCACCTTGGCAACATCCCGCACCTTGACAGAGACGCCACCCTGCTCCTGAAGCACCACCTTCTCGATGTCCTCAGGGCCGTTAAAGCGACCTAGCCCAAGCACATTGTATTGTTCGGACTGGTGTTCAATGAATCCACCGCCGAAGTTGGCGTTGCTCATCGCCAGACGGTTCATGACGTCCCGGACTGTGAGGCCAAAGCGGGCCAGGGATTGAGGATCCACCTCAACGGTATATTGTTTTGAAAAACCACCCCAGGAGTTCACTTCGTTGATACCGGGGACAGTACGGAGTTGTGGCCGAATGACCCAATCCTGAAGTGTTTTTCGGTCGAGCAGCGACAGATCGCCTCCTTCAATCGTGTACTGATAGATTTCCCCGAATGCAGTCGCAACGGGACCAAGCACTGGTTCAAGCCCTTTCGGCAGCCGCGAACGAACTTCGCGGAGTCGCTCGTTGATGAGTTGCCTTGCAAAGTAACGATCCACACTGTCGTCCATAACGACTGTAACCAGCGATAGGCCGAGCTTCGAAATCGAACGAAGCTGCGTCATTTTGGGGACACCCATGAGTGAAGTCTCGATCGGGTAGGTGACCAGGCGTTCGACCTCATCGGGAGACATCGGGCCGCATTCGGTAATCACAGTTACCTGGTTGTTGGTGAGGTCTGGAAAGGCATCAATCTGAAGATTGATGGCAGTGTAAACACCCGCACCAGTAACGATGGCAAGCATCACAAGGATCAACCATCGATTTTCGAGGGAATTGCGAATCAGAGAACTCAGCATGAGCTAAATGCCAGCCTCGCGGAGGAACTGACCTTTAAGGAAGTAGCTACCGGTGGCCGCCACGCGCTCTCCTTCTTTGAGTCCTGAAAGAATGACGGCCTGCCCATTTTGAACTTGCGCTTCTACAGTGCGTGGGAGGAACTTGCCTGGCGCGGATTCGACGAAAACGGTAGTCTTGCCGTCTATAGTTTGAAGAGCCGATTCAGGAACAATCAGAGTGGGTACAGCCGGGAGCTTCAGCCGGATGGTGGCGAGCATCTCCGGTTTTAAGACTCCCTGAGAGCCAAGATCGGCGCGTACCTTGAGCGTGCGCGTGCTTGGATCGATTGTTTCTCCGAGACGCGTGATACGGCCGGTAAAGGCCCTTCCAGGGAAAGCTCTAACATCGATCTCTACGCTAGTGCCGACTCGGATGCGGCTGAGTGCAGACTCAGGGAAACTGGCGATGCACCAAAGGGAGGAGGCATCGGTAATGATGTATGCTTCCTGGCCGAGAGTCACCACGGTACCAGGCGTGATCTTGCGCTCCACCACGATGCCGGCGGCAGTCGACTTGATCGGCACAAGCTCCTCATCTTCGTTGTGTTTATGGGTTGGCGACTCTTCGTCGTCGGCTGTAATTTCGAGCGTCTCGGTGAGGTGCTGAATTTCCTTGTCGACGTCGGCGTTAGCCTTGCGCAGATTAGATTCCGCAGTCTTGCGGTCCATAACGGCCTGTTCGAGTTGGGATTCTGAAATGGCTTTCAGTTCCAGAAGGCGACTCATGCGAGTTTCATTTCGCTTGGCTTGTTCGAGGGCACTCGTAGAACGATCCTTTTCTGCCCTAGCCGATCGCAGCAGCGCCTTGGTGTCATGAACATCATGCGAGTGCATCCGCGCCAGCATCTGATTGTCCTTGACCATGTCTCCGACCTTGGAATAAACGTGGATCACTTTACCGGTGGCGACGACACCGATTGAAACAGTCTTGTCTTCGTTCCAGGTCAGTTTACCGGGGGCTTCAATCGTTTGATCGAGGGTCTCGGTGCGGGCGGCCACGACTTCAATGTTGGCGTTCTTCAACGCAGCGGCACTGAGATCCAGATTCTCCCGCTTGGGCGGGGCCGCAGCAGCGGGAGCAGGGGCCTGAGACTGGCAGGAACAAAATGTGACGACGCAAGCTAGTATCAGGTATTTCATGGGAGGAGTCCGGTAGCTGATTGAAGTGAGGCTTCGGCCTGTCGGAGCGCAAGCAGGGAATCGATGTAGAGTTGCTCGGTATCAAGCAGATTGCGTTGAGCGTCGATCAGCCGCAGCAGATCGGCACCACCTAGTCGGTAGGCTTCTCTAACCAAGCGCGCAGACTCTGCAGCGCGCACCCGCAATGGCAGCACGGAGCCTTCCAGTTGCCGGTTTCGCAGTTCGACCTCACGAAGAGCGCCGGAGTACTCAGACTGGATTAATGCCTCTGTAGAGCGGAGAGCACTGTGGGCAAGGCGATCTTCGGCAGTAGCACTGGCGATGTTGCCCTGATTGCGATTAAAGGCAGGGAGTTGCACCTGGAAGCCCCAAAGGATTGTGTCGAAATTCTTTGAGCGCTTGTAGCCGCCAACACCATCGATATTGGGCGTAGCAAGGGCGGTCTCAAGCCCG
>CAZZGS010000168.1:0-8560 GCA_964653845.1 uncultured Bryobacter sp. | reverse complement strand
ACCGAGAGCCGCAAGCGGTTGGGGATTCCCCCAATCAATGAAATATCGTTCAACAACCCTCTATCTTCGCTTATCCCGGCAGAGCCTCAGCCAAGCACCCGCAGCGAAACCATCGTGATGTCATCGGACTGCGGTGCCCCATCGACAAACGCCAATACGTCCTCTGTCACCCTGCGTACCAACTCCTCACACGGCAAATGCGCCAGCGATTGCACCACCGCCTCCAGCCGCTCATCGGTAAAGTCATCCAGCGCCAGATTATTCGCCTCCGATACCCCATCGGTAAACAGAAACACACTGTCCCCTGGCACAAGCTGCACCATCGCTCCCGTGTACGGCAATCCATCAAAGAGTCCGAGCGGCAGCCCCCCCTCCGAATTCAAATGCTCAAGCCCCTGCGCTCGCACCACCAGCGGCGGATTATGCCCGGCATTGCAATAACGAAACTCCAGCGTGCGGGTATTCAGAATCCCGTAAAAACAGGTCGAATAGAGGCTCGACGCCTTTTCCCGCATCAGCCCCCGGTTCACCTCGCGCAGACACTCCTCCGGCGTCACCCCCGTCAGCGCAGTCGTCTTGATCTGCGTCCGCGCCACAGCCATATACAGCGCCGCCGGAATCCCCTTACCCGACACATCTCCAATCACAACGCCCAGGTGTTCGCTATCAATTAGAAAGAAATCGAAAAAGTCCCCACCCACCGATCGCGCTGCCGTCATCTGCGCATGCAGTTCAAAATCTTTACGATCCGGAAACGGCGGAAACACCCTCGGAATCAAAGACAACTGAATCGTCCGCGCCGTATCCAGTTCCTTCTGGATCGACGCCAGTTGCTCACGATCCCTTACCGCCCCCACCATCTCCGCGCACAAGATCGAATTCTCAATTGCCGAAGCCGTCTGCAGTGCAATCGTGTTCAGCAACTTCAGATCCGCTGCGGAATAAGCCTCGTCGCTGGTCGAATTGGCCAGCACCATCACACCCACCACTTGCTTGGCCCGCAACGGCACACAAATCACAGCCCGCAACCCATCCACCAGCCCACGCGTATCTGTCTCTACGTCATTGACAATCTCCGCCACACCGCGCCTCAGCACAGCTCCAAGCAACGGCGCATCCGCATCGATCCTGTCCCCAAACTCCGCAATCGCCCTCAGCCCATCTCCTTCGGTAACAAAGATCGCCCCATGCCCACCCGCAATCAGCCGCCGCGCTTGCGCCAGAGCGGAACTTCCCACCGACGACAACTCAAGCAATGCCGACAACTGCTCAGACAACTGCTCAATCAAATGCACCTCGCGATAAAGATGCAACACCTCGGCACCAAGCGCCCTCCGTTCTGCCTCCTTCGCTGCCAGAAACGTAAGCATCCCGGCCATGGCCCCGGCGCCTGCTTCAGTCCCACTCACCCACCCAATGGTCCCGCCATCCAGCGACACGGCGATTCGGCTCGCACTCTCAACCGGCCCCCCATGCAAGTACTGCCCTGCGGCATCTTCAATCCCGCTCACCCCGTCACCCATCGCCGCGATCAATGCAGCAAGCGCCGGCCTCGCCTGCCCCTTGGGCCCGGCAATTGTTTTCAGTTGTAAAGATGCCATAACTTCGCTCTACAGACCCAACACTTCACGCGCTTTAGCAAGCAGCGCATCAGGGTCAAACGGCTTCGTCATATAAAGGTCTGCTCCCACTTCCTGTCCCCGCTGCCGATCAAACTCCTGCCCTTTGGCCGTCAGCAGAATGATGTGCACATTCGTCAGCCCAAGCTGATTCTTCACCGCATCGCAAACATCGAAGCCGTTCTTCTTGGGCATCATCACATCGAGAAACACCAGATTCGGCTCCTCGGCGCGAATCGTCTCCAGCGCTTCCTCCCCGTTGGTCGCGGTCAGCAATTCCACACCTTCGTCTTCCAGATCTTCAAGCGTCTGCTGAATCAGCATGCGCAGATGTGGTTCGTCGTCAACAATCAGAATCTTCATATCCCGTTACTGGTAAATGAGAAACAAAACGTTCTCAAGGCCTTTCTCAAATCTCAACGAGCGCACGCCTTCGCTGCTCGACAACAATGAATTTAAAATGATGATGTCCGGCTTGGCGCTAACGGCATTCGAGATCAACTCGGCCCCATTGGATTCCACCACGTGGTAACCCCGCGCCTCAAGCACTTCAGCCAGACTCCGGATGGTCGAGGCGTCCTCATCCACCACCATTACCTTCTTCTTCGACTTGCCCTGGTCCAGCAGCGTCCCCACCTCACGGAAGAGCGACACCGTATCGATCGGCTTGGTGAGATATCGGTCTACACCCAAACGGAATCCGCGTTCTTTGTCCTCTACAATCGACAGAATGATGATCGGGATGTCCATCGTCGCCGGGTCGTTCTTCAGCACCGCCGCAACGTCAAACCCATTCATCTCGGGCATCATCACATCCAGGATCACGATGCCTGGAGTCTCTTCCCGAATCCGCGCCAGCGCCTGCCGGCCATCTTCGGCCAGCCGCACGGCATAGCCCGCCTCGGTGAACTCCTGTTGCAGCAAAGACCGGATGTGCGGGTCGTCATCCACAACCAGCACCGTCTTCGGCCTCGACTCATGCGTGGCAACGTTCTCGCGCAACTGGCGCACCAGCGATTCAATATCGATCGAGCGCGGCTGCGTTGTCTCTCCACCCACAACCGGCAGGCTAAACGAAAAGACACTCCCCTTGCCGGCCTCGCTCTCAACCCAGATCCGGCCACCGTGGAATTCTACGATTTCCTTCGAAATCGGCAGGCCAAGCCCGGTGCCTTTGGGCTTGTCCGTAAGCGTATCGCCCACCTGTTTGAACTTCTCAAACACCTTGGCCTGATCTTCAGCCTTGATGCCAATTCCGCTATCGGCGATACTCACTACAATCTCGCCATCGCGCATCCCCGCAGAGCAGGTAATCGACCCTGCATCCGTAAATTTCACCGCGTTCGAGATCAGATTGATCACCACCTGGATCAGTCGGTCACTATCGCCACTCACCGTCGGCATACCGGGTTCGATCTTTCGAATCAGCTCCAGATTCTTGGCTTCAAACAGTGACGACGTAGCCGAAATCGCCCGCTCGATCACCCCCGGAACAGACAGAAGTTCCATATTC
Source organism: uncultured Bryobacter sp. (assembly GCA_964653845.1). Lineage (GTDB taxonomy): Bacteria > Acidobacteriota > Terriglobia > Bryobacterales > Bryobacteraceae > Bryobacter. The sequence continues at coordinate 5,428 of CAZZGS010000168.1, read as the reverse complement.
CAGGTGAACTTGCCCGCCTCAATCTTGGCCAGATCCAGCACATCGTCAATCAGCTTGGTAAGCCGTTCGCCTTCACTTACAACCACCTTCAGGTTCTCACTCACCTGCCGTTTGGTTTGCGCAATCTTCTTATCGTCTTCAGGTACGAGCGGGAAGATTCGCTCCTCCAGCCGCCTCTGGATGATCTTCGCGAACCCAAGCACAGAGGTCAGCGGAGTCCGCAGCTCATGGCTCACAGTCGAAAGGAACGAACTCTTGGCTGCATCGGCTTCCTCAGCCGCAGCGCGGGCCACGCGAGCTTCGTCAAAAAGCTTGGCGTTATGTACCGCAACGCCAACTGCAGAAGCAATGGTTGACAGCAACCGCTGATCGGCCTCGTTAAAGCGGCCTTCCTCTTCAGTCGTCTGAACGCTGATTACACCCAGCATCTCGCCGCCAGCCGGGATCGGAACCCCAAGAAAAGATGCAGCGCGGCGCCCGATATTCTGCACTCCCAACCGGCTGCTGCTTCCTGCCATATCTTCATTGATCAGCAACGGTTGCCCGGTGCGAATGATCTGCGAAGTGAGGCCTTCCCCAAATGGCCGCGACTGCACCTCCTCACCAAACGCATACGGAAAGTGAAGCATCATCGTCGCCCGGTCCAGCAACGACACATAAGCAATCTCAGCATGAAACACATCACGCACCTGATCGCCCACCAACTGGATCAGGCCCTGCATATCAAGCTGCGTCGACAGCGCCTGCGTGATTCGGTTAATCGTCGCCAGCTCATTGGCTCGCTCGCTGATTTCGTGTTCCCGCTCATTCACCATCCTGTAGGCGCCAGCGTTATCGAGCGCGATCGTCGTGTAAGACGCAAGATTCTGCAGCAGCGACAGGTGCTCCTCGGTATAGGCATTCTTCTTGAAACTCTGCAGACTCAGCACACCCAGCACGCGGTCTTGCGCGATCAGCGGCAAATAAATCATCGAAGCTGGCGCCTGAGCAAGGCTGCCATCTTCGAGCAACCTGGCCCCATGCTTGTACTCGGCAATATAGCTGCGGTACTCGTTCTCGACATCATGCAGCAGCACCGGTTTGCGGTTCTCAATACACCACACCGCAAACTGATTCTTGTCATCGGTGCTGCGCGAATACGGCGCATAGCGCTTGCCGTTTTCAATCGCCAGGCTGTACTCGATCAGCTTCTCCTGCGGTCGATACAGGCCCACCCCAAAAACACTCGCATCCACAATTTTGTTGACGCACTCATAGAGCTTGAACAAGATCGTATCGAGGTCAAGCGACGCGGTAATCTCCTTGCCGATATCGCTCAGCAATTCGATATTGTCCTTCTGAGCAGCAATCTCGTCGGCCTGCGTGCGAATCTCCTGCGTTCGCTCAGCCACGGTAGCCTCAAGCACCTTCGCTTGAGCCTCAAGCTCAGCCGTCTCGCGGCTCGCTTTCTCGCGTTCATGCCGAATCACCAGATGGCGAGCGGCCAACACCGACAACAGCAGCAGCAAGCCATAGAGGCCATAGGCAAGATTCGTCCTATACCAGGGTGCCTCGATCGTAAATTCAAAAACGCCTTCCTCCCCCATTCGCCCATCCAGCGCCCGCGAGCGCACATGGAAGCGATAAGATCCAGGAGCCAACCCGCTGTATCGCGCCTCTTTTTGCTTGGCCCAGGCAGACCAGTCCCGGTCTGCCCCATCCAGATGGTATTGATAGCTGGTCTCGTCTTCGTCGCCGAAAGCGGTTGCGGCAAATTCAAAGAGCATAGAGTTTCGATCAGGTGCCAAACTCGGTTTCGATGTGCCAGCCCCACCAAAAACAACATCATCCGTGCCGGCGCTAACCCGCCTTACGAGCGTAGAAAACGACTGCATTCCAGCCGCCTTCACCCGTGGATCAAAGCGAATCAATTGTTCTGCGCCGAACCAGAGCACGCCATCTGGATCCTCAACAACAGCAAAGATGCCTGCCGAAGAGAGGCGGCGAAAGGGCTCTTCCTCCAGCCGGAAACTTCCATCCGCATTCCGGCGAAACATACCCTGCCGCTCGCCGACCACAGACCTGCTGTAAGAAAACACATCTCCACTCGGGAGTTCAAAGTAGTAGACTTGCCCGGCATCCTTGAGCGGCAACACAAAGCGCCCATCGGGCACGAATTTCTGGCTGGCGCGATCCCAGCGCAAGGCCTTCTGCGAATCTGAAGCAACTGTAAATATCTCTCCCGCGACACCCGTCAAGAGATTCAGGCCGGGCTCGATTCCGTCCTTGGCCCCGAAGCGCACTGCCTTGGCCTCACGCATCCCAGTTGCGGGCACCTCCACCCTCGTCACTTCGCCCGGGCCTGAATTAAGCCAATAGTTACCCTCAGAATCTTCAGCACCGAATGCGGATCCTCCAGAGAACTTAGGCAGGCGCCCCTCGTCCTTCCACTTGCCGTCTTCCCAACGAATCGAGGAAAGCCCGCTCTGATGACCCACATAAACACGGTTCGGATCTTTGCGTGACTGGACTAAGCCATTGGCGCTTTGCGTGAGCCCCTCAAGTCCAGGGAGCAGCGATGAGATCGTGTCGCCCTCAATCTTCATTACTCCAAGCGCGCTGGCAAGAAGCAATTGGGGAGGAGCCTTCCCGGCAGGGTCTTTGAAGGAGAGCAAGGTCCAGGCCTGGTTAAATTTGGCGGGAATTGGCTGCAGCTTGGCCACCCCGGTTGCAGGATCACCAACCAATTTCAACAGCGGAGCTCCACCAGTCGCCATCGAAACATACACCGTCCCCTGGTGACGGACCAAACCATTCGGAGCACTCCCGGCGAAAAGTGAAATCGGAGAGGTAACATCTACCCTTGCGATGCCGGTACCCAGCCCTAGCCATAGCGCCCCGTCCCGATCCATCATGGCGCTCAACACGCCAGGATCAGAAAGGCCAGTATCTTTGTCGATGATCCGGCGCAGACGCCCATCGTGATCGATGATCACCGCACCGCCACGAAGTGTAGTTAGACAGAAGCCTCCATCGGGCAGCAGCACCGAAACATAGAGATCGTGTTTCTCGAGATAAGCATCAGCCTGGGTTGGAAAAGGCGTAGATTTTTCTCCGTCGTAAAGACTTAGCTTTCCATTGCGGGCTGAGACCAGGATTCTTCGATCGTCATAGGCATGAAGAAAGAGTTTGGCCGATCCCTTATATGCTTCACCCCCTGGCAAATCACGCAATTCTTCGCCCACAATCTCCTGCAGCCCAACGCCACCCTGAGAAGTATAAATACGCCCTCCAACTTCTGAAAGTGCTTCAAATCGCGACTTCGACACCCACACCTGCATCCGCTGCCCATCCCAGCGGAAGATTCGTTGATAAGAGCGGAAATACTTTGCTTGGGGTGTCAGCAGAATCTGCCACACATCAGTGAAATCTCTGTGTTCGGCCGGAATCATTTCAGTCAGAGGCAGGTACTGCATCGCACCGAGGCGATCGGCTTCAAGAGTGCCAAAACTGCCATTGGCCCCCATCCAGATCTTCCCGTCCGCATCCTGAGCCAGTGAACGTACGACATTGGAGGCGACTTTGATCTTGCGCCAGTTGCCGCCATCGTATTCAAAAATCCCTTGTCCAGCGCCAAAGTACAGCACGCCGCGCCGGTCCTGCAAAATACTCCAGATTTGCTTCGAGAATCCGACGTCTCGCGGCAAATACGTACGAAGGATCGGCAACCCCAACTCGGGTGAAGGCTGCCCCGCAACGGTCGCTGGCAGTGCGATCAGAAGCAGCAGAAGCAGAAGGGTCCAGCATTTAGATTTGGGCATGGTCAAGGGCGTATTTATCGATCTATGATACGCCAATCACTCCTGATTGAGCATATTTTCGTATGATCTCGTCATACATACAAACAAGCGCAATTCATATTCCGCATCCGCCAAATCTCAACTGCCTTTTTTGCCCCACAGCCTAAATGCTCCGCATTCGGCATTTCATAACCTACTCCTCCGTTAGTGAAGCAGCGCCATACTCCGATGCGCCTTCAGCAATCGATCTTGCTAAAACGAGTGCGCCAGCATGAATTTGAAACGCCCAACTGAAACTGCAAATCGACTCAACTTATCCAGTGCAGGAAAGTCCTTGGTTGCATTCACGAGGTGAGCGTTTTCACCCATTGTTGCCTCGAAAATAGATTCAGCGGCTTCGTTTACAAATACGAGGCGTGAAGCTACATTTGGAGAGCTTGGAGCGGAAGGGTCGGGCCTTGAGGAGTTATATCAAAGTAGCTATCCGCCGAGCGAGGTACAAGCCTGTAAGCTTTCGCCTGTGAGATTGTGAGGCAGCGCCCGGCAGCAAACCCCTATCCAGTAATTGATCGCCGATCTGCAATGGCTCTGCCACCCCCGCAAGTTTTTCATCCCAACAATCACCAGAACAAAAGCCGCCAAGAGTACGTCTAACCAAGCGAGCCCCACTCGCTATGACCCTGATTTTTACTGTCCTCCTCATCGCCGGCACCATCCCTAAACCCGCTCCAGTCACTACAAACCTCTTCTTCGGCGACAAAGGCCCCTATCTCTTCCTCGTCGATACCGGCGCCGAATCCACTTCCATCGATCCCAAACTAGCCATCGAACTCAAAATCAAACCCACCTTTCAAATTGAACTCGTCAGCCTCAATGGCACCCGCCTCGTCCCAGCTACCCGCCTCAACACCCTCCGCTTCCCCAACACGACAATCCCCGAAGTAGACATCCTGATCGACGACCCCATCATCGCCCGTCAAATCAATCCTTCCGTGCGCGGCATCCTCGGCGCAGACATCCTAAGCCAACTCAACTTCAATCTCCGCCCGCGATCGGGTCGGATAGAAATCGCCACCCCACGACCCATCGGCCCTTCAATCCCCTTCGCCAGATCTGGAAATAGAATCCTGGTGCAGGCGCTCATGGGCCAGGAAATTCTTTCTCTCATCCTCGATTCCGGCGCAAGCCAGGTTGTTCTCTTCCACACCCCAGCCGCAATGATAAAAACCAAATCGATGACAACCAACATGACCACCCTCGATGGGGCTCGCAGCACTGTCCCCACCACCTGGACAGCAGATCTCACCTTCAGCAACCAACTCCGCCTCGGCATGCTCCCCGCCGCCATCGTCACGCGTAATATTGCCTCCCGCTCCAGCACCCAAATCGACGGCCTCCTGCCAGCGTCGGCCTTTTCCGCCATCTATGTCGATCAAGCACGAAAGGAACTGGTGCTGGTGCCCTAAAACTCAACCCGGCCAGCTAATTCTTCTTCGTCTTCGCTGCGCATCAAAAGATCACCCTTATCATCAACATCTCGATCCCCAATCCGATATCATCCTTCGCCTTCCCCTCTGCGTCCGCTTCCCAACCTCGTGCGTAAGCGCGGGGATTCAAAGTGACAACGCTGTCCGCCACACACTCAATCC
>CAZZGS010000167.1:0-8567 GCA_964653845.1 uncultured Bryobacter sp. | reverse complement strand
CCCGGCCACACGGGACGGGGCGTTCGCATCGGCATCATCGATTCCGGGATCGACTATCTCCACGCGGATTTCGGTGGGTCTGGAATCGTTGCGGACCACCGGGCGAACGATCCAAAGCGGATCGAGGCGGGAACGTTCCCGACCGCAAAAGTCGTCGGGGGCGTGGATCTGGTCGGGGACGACTACGATTCCTCGACTGGCGCGACTTCGAATCCACAGCCAGACCCCGAGACTGGCCTGGTAAACTCGCCTGCGCGCAGAGGAGGCTTCGGCCGGGCGTTGATTCGTACGGACAAAAACGATTGGGCACCGCGCCTGGGCGTAGCATATAAATTGAATGACAAAACTGTCATTCGGGCAGGTGCCGGGATGTTCTACAACTCCACCTTTGTGCAGGAACTTCAGGACCTTCGCAAATTCTGGCCTTTCACGGTTCAGCAGGTATTCAGTCCGAACCGTGGCGGAGTGCTGGATCAGTCGATTACAGGCCCTGGGCCGGCTTTCTCGAACACCTCCGCCATTGGTGGTTGGCCGCAGAACCCCGATAACCGTTCTCCCTACTCAAGCCAATGGAACTTTTTCATCCAGCGCCAGTTGCAGGACGATCTCACATTCGACATCGGATATGTCGGCTCATCCAGCAAGAAACAGATTGGCTACGCGCCATTCAATGCCGCTTTGACGCCCGGCCCCGGACCAATTCAACCGCGTCGCCTTCTGCCAAACTTTGGCGATCTTGACGGCGGGTCCAATCAATTCTCCGGTAGCTATAATTCGATGCAGGCTTCGCTGAAGAAGCGCTTCTCGCGCGGTCTTCAGTTCAACCTGAACTACACCTGGCAAAAGTCGCTCGACAATCAGTCTTCACTGGCCGAAAACCAGAAGACGCAAGACCCCTTTAATCGGCGCTCTGACTGGAGCCGCTCCAGTTGGGATATCAATCATGTAGTGGTGTTCTCGTACGTGTACGAGCTTCCTTTCGGTCGTGGCCGCCAGTTTGGCGGTGGGATGTCGAAATTGGCCGATGCACTCGTCGGCGGTTGGTCACTGGAGGGAATTGCCCGCCTCGAGAGCGGGCCGCCTTTTATGGTTTTCACCAGCGAAGATATCTCCAACACGGGCCGCAAGACGCAACGCGTCAATGTGAATTCAAATCCAAACAATGGGCCCAAAACGCCTGACCAGTGGTTTAACACTTCGGCTTTCGTGCGTCCTGCGATCTATAACTTTGGCAACGCATCACCGTATATCACCAATTCCGACGGTATCGTGGGGATGGATATCTCGTTGCAAAAAGCATTTGCGATTACCGAGCGGCATCGGCTTGAAATGCGCGGAGAGTTCTTCAACTTCCCCAACACAACAAGCTTTGGAGACCCAGTCGGCAATATCAACGATGGCAACTTCGGCAGGATCACCAGCCAGCGTGTGAGTTCTCGCCAGATTCAGATGAGCCTGCGGTATCGATTCTAAGCGACCGATACTGTTGCGATTTTAACTCAAAAGGGCCTCCACTCAATTGGAGGCCCTTTTGTTTTCCCCGCGGTATGTGACAATAGGATCTATGGCCGAATCCAAGCTTGCTACCCGCGTGAATGCGAATTTTGTAATTCCGGACGATCCGGAATTGTCGACATACCGCTTCATCATTGTTGCGGCCAAGCGTGCGCGTCAGTTGCAGAGCGGACAGCGGTCCTTCCTGCCGACGATGTCGCGCAAGCCTACCGTTGTGGCGATGGAAGAGACCCGTCGAGGTCTTGTGCAGTATCACAACGCTGCAGCTCCTGAGCCGAAGATCGAAGACCCCAGCTAGGACGCCATGCCTCAAGAAGGCGCCCGCCAGTCTTCTCCAGCCCGAATCATTCTTGGCATAGGCGGCGGTATCGCCGCCTATAAATCTGCCGAACTCGCCCGCATCCTCGTCCAGCGGGGATATTCTGTGCAACCGGTGATGACGCGTGCGGCGACCGAGTTCATCACTCCCCTTACCCTCTCTTCTCTTACACACCGCAAGGTAATTACCAGCCTTTTCGCCTCACGCGAGGACTCAAACGCCGTGCTCTCCAGCGCAATTGAGCATATCGATGTGGCACTGGAGAATGACTTGCTGATTGTGGCTCCGGCTACGGCCGATCTGATGGCGCAGTTTGCCCACGGGCTTGCTGGAGATTTTCTGACGACGATGCATCTGGCATTTACCGGGCCAGTATTGCTTGCCCCGGCAATGAATACGAATATGTGGAATCATGCGGCGACACAGGCAAATCTGCGGGTGTTGCGGGAGCGTGGCTATCACTTTGTGGGTCCGGATGCAGGGGATCTGGCTTGCGGCATGGTGGGGGCTGGCAGGTTGTCGGACCCTCTGGAAATTGCCGATGCAGCAACCGCAATTTTGAATGGCAGGCAGGATCTGGCTGGAGAAACGATTTTGATTACCGCTGGACCGACGCAGGAAGCGATTGACCCCGTGCGCATGATCACAAACCGGTCTTCGGGCAAGATGGGTTATGCGATTGCCGGGAAGGCTGTGCGGCGTGGGGCTCGGGTGATTCTGGTAAGTGGGCCAGTGGCGCTGGATGTGCCTCAGGGTGTGGAGTTGATTCGTGTGGAGTCGGCTGAGCAGATGAAGAATGCGGTGATGGAGCAATTGGATGCTGCTTCGATCTTTATCAGTGTGGCGGCAGTGGCGGATTACCGTCCGGCAAGCCCGGCGGATCAGAAGATGAAAAAGACTGCTTCGCGGTTATCGATTGAGCTCGAGCCGACCAGCGATATTCTGGCTGAGGTGGGGCGGCGCAAGGGTGACCGGATCGTGATCGGGTTTGCGGCCGAGACGCAGAATCTGGCGGCAGAGGGCAAGCGGAAGCTCGAATCCAAGAATTGCGACATGGTGGTGGCGAATCTCGTTGGACCGAATGGGACTGGCTTTGAGGGGGATGAAAACGAGGTGTTGCTGATCACCCGTGATAAGGAGCCGGTTGCGGTGCCCAAGGCGGCAAAGAAGGAAATCGCACGTCATATCCTGGACGCGGTGCTGGATCTGCGATTGTCGGCGAGGGCTGCGCGGCAATGACCCCGGAACAGATCCGCCAATATCTCGAATACTATCGGGATCTTGGCATTACGCATTTGAACTTGCCCTCGGCACCGGCCAAGATGAGTGCCACGGCGGTTGCTCCTGGGGTTCCACCGGTGCCTGTAGTTGCAACGCCACCGATTCCAAAAGTAAAGGCTCACGTCATGGACCTGGTATTGCCAACATTGGCACCCGAGGGCGATACTCTCGCCAAGATTCGCGAAGACATCGGTGACTGCAAACGCTGCCGCCTTTGCCAGGAGCGAAAGAACATCGTATTTGGCTCGGGCAACGAGCGGGCGCGGCTGGTGTTTGTGGGGGAGGCCCCAGGTGCGGATGAAGATGAACAAGGTTTGCCGTTCATTGGACGCGCCGGCCAGTTGTTGACCCAGATGATTGAGGGTACAGCGGCCAAGGACAATTTGCCTCTGAGGCGCGAGGATTGCTACATCACCAATGTAGTGAAGTGCCGGCCGCCGGAGAATCGTGCTCCTCAGCCGGATGAGATGGAAATTTGCGGGCAATTTTTGTTTCGTCAATTGATGGTGCTCAAGCCGAAGGCGATTTGTGCGCTGGGGGCAACGGCAGCCAAGGCGTTGCTGAACACCAAAGAGGGCGTGACGAAGATGCGCGGCAACTGGCAGCGTTGGCACGGGATTCCGTTGATGGTGACCTACCATCCGTCGTACCTTTTGCGAGCTTACAACGCTGAGGCAAAGAAGGAAGCGTGGCTTGATTTGCGCAAGCTCTTTCACTATGTGCTCGACGATACGAAGATAGATCCGGAATAAACAAATGGCGCGCGGACTTTTTATCAGCATTGAGGGAATCGATGGCAGTGGCAAATCGACCCAGTTGGAGCATCTGACCAAACGGTTGGATCTCGAAGGCATCAAATACCTCTTGAATAGGGAACCAGGTGGATCGGCAGTTGGCATGCAGATTCGTCAGATTGTGCTGGACCCAAAGAACCCGGTCTCGCCGACTGCGGAATTACTTTTGTATTTCGCCAATCGGGCTCAGAATGTGGATGAGCAAATTCGCCCGGCACTTGAGCAGGGTAAGTTGGTGATTTCGGATCGATATACGGATTCGACGCTGGCGTATCAGGGGGCCGCGCGGGATCTTGGTCAGGATCTGGTATCGAGGCTACACGCCATTGCCTGCCGGGGGACAGAACCAACGCTCACGATCTATCTGCGGATTCGCCCGGAGGTAAGCGCGAATCGATTGCGCAACGCCAAGAAGGACCGCCTTGAGGCCGAAGGTGCCGCCTTTCACGCTCGCGTTTATGAGGCCTACGAAGCATTGGCTGCGGCCCAGCCCGAGCGGATTGTCCAGGTAAACGGCGAACGCGGCGAGGGATCGATTGCGGACGATATCTGGCGGATTCTGATGAAGAGGTGGCAGCGGCGTGATTCGTAATTTTCATGGCAATGCCGAAGCCGTTGAGACGTTGACGGAGATGCTGGCGACGAGCAGGATTCCGCAGACGATTCTGCTTTCTGGCCCGAGCGGGGTGGGTAAGGCGACGCTGGTGAGGCGCTTTGCCTCGGTGATTCTCGATGCGACCAGCGCCGATATCGAGAAGATTGAGCGTGACGATTTGTTCTTGTCGCACAACGTGGAGATGCTGGCCGAGCGGGAGAAGCTGGCGAGCGACAAGCGGGCGGATGATCCGTTGATGCTTGCGACTCATGCCGACTTCATTACCTTTAGCCCCGATGGGCCGCTGCGGCAAGTGTCGATCCAGCAAATTCGGCTGCTGAAGGATCAGGCGCGAATGAATCCGTCGCGCGGCAAGTGGCGAGTGTTTCTGATCGACCAGATTGACCGGGCCAATGAGCAGGCGGCGAATTCGTTGTTGAAAGTACTTGAGGAGCCGCCTTCGCACCTGTTGATTTTCATGACAGCCGAGAACCCATATGACCTGCTGCCAACGATTCGTTCGCGATCGGTCAATATCCGGATGCACCGTCTGCAAGAGGCCGAGATTGCCTCGTTTCTGGGGACGCGGGGCCTTGATGCAACGGAGCGTAGAGCGCGTCTGGGGAATGGCTCGCCGGGGGCGGCGGCATCGCTTGACCTGGAAGTATTTGACAAGCGGCGGGCGGCAATGTTGAATCTGCTGGAGGTAGCCAGCAGGCGGGCGGCTTTCGGGACCTGGCTCAAGAATGTCGAATCGATTTCGGCATCGAAGTCAGAAAAGCTCGAGTATTACCTCGAAGTTCTTTTCCTGCTACTCGAAGATATTCTCATGCTTGCGCATGGCTTTGACCACATTCGCAACCCGGACCTGGCACGGCAGCTAAAGGCGATCTCCGATGCTGTGAGCCTCGAATGGATGCGGCGTGCCGTCGAGCTAACCGATGAAATGGTGAGGCTCTTGAGGCGAAATATCCAGAAGGGGATTGCCCTCGATGCCTTTGCTATCGAGCTGCGGGATATGGTCCCAGCGGGAGCTTAAGCCCTGTTGAACCTTTTCGATCTTTTGTGCGTCTCCTTTTCAATGGCGTAACCCGCTTATAATGATTAGTAATTCATAAGGAGTCATACCTTGGATACACCCATACGTCGTGTTTTGCGTGCCCCTCTCACCGAGTCGCGGGAGAAAGCTCATTCCACGGCCAAGTCTGCGTCGTCTACAGCGCCTAAAAAGCAGATCCCACCGGATCAGACAAACGCGGAAAACTTCTATTACATCAAGCAGATGAACACCAAGACGCCTATGGTGATCGTGCTCAAAGACGGCGAAATTCTGCATGGTGTCATTGAGTGGTACGACAAGGGGTCGCTAAAGGTGAACCGCGACGGCGCCCCGAACCTGCTCGTTTACAAGTCCAGTATCAAGTACATGTACAAGGACGAAGACGAGGAAGAATCCTAGTAGTCTCCCGCCTTTAACTTATTTTTCATATCGAGACGGTACTGCCGGCGGGCTCCCGCCTGTTCGTACCGTCTTTTTTCGTCTTCTGTTTCAGGGATCAGCGGGGCGACAGAGATCTTGCCGCCTTTGCCGTCGACGGCGACAAAAGTGAGGTAGGCGGAGGTGGTGTGTTTGACTTCTCCGGTCATCAGGTTTTCGACGTAGACTTTGACGCCGACCTCCATTGAGGTATTCCAGGCGCGGTTGACGGAACTGCGGACGATGACGAGTTCGCCTATCTGGACGGGGTGGAGGAAGTCCATGTGATCGACAGAGGCGGTGACGACGGGGGCACGGGCGTGGCGGCTGGCAGCGATTGCGCCGGCGATGTCTACGAGGTGCATGACGCGGCCACCGATCAGATAGCCAAGGGGGTTGGCATCATTGAGAAGGGCGAGTTCTGAGATCTCGGATCTGCTTTCGCCGACGGTTCGGCCTGCACCCGGGGTCTGTTGGTTTGTTTCGAGCTTCCATCCTGACATTTCATTTCGACGCTACCATGAGAGGAGTGTCTAATCGTATTGAAACTCTCCAGAATTTACTAGCCCAGTCGCCGGGGGATAGCCGCTTTCGCTATATGTTGGCGAGCGAGTATAAGAATGCGGGGCAGTTGGCCGAGGCGGTGGTTGAGTTTAACGCGATCATTGCCGGGGACGAGAACTATGGCCCGGCCTATTATCACGGGGGGCAGACGCTGGAGAAGCTCAGTTTGCTCGATGAGGCGCGAGCGATGTATGCCGCCGGGATTGAGGCGACGCGGAGGTCTGGGGATGCGCATACGCGCGGGGAGCTTGAGGCGGCGCTGTCGATTCTGGGGTAATTTGCGGATGTCCCGCCAAGCCCGCGCTGCAATTGTGATGAGCTGGACTCGACGGTTCTCAGTTGAGCAGCCGCGCTGGCAGTATGTTTGACTACCCTAAAGGGTTTCTGTGAATTCACCTGGTCTTAATTTCCTGGGAACGGGATGGCTTGCCAAGCTTGGCAAGTTAACTCTACACTGCGCTATTTTGCGAATTTTGTCTCCGGCCAGACATCCGATCCGCTTCGATTTCAAGGCGTTTCGAAGCTTGAATGGAATTGTCAGGGACGACTTACGCAAACATTCCGCGACTCAGCAGAGCACTTCAAGAAACGGGTGCGCAGTGCACGGATTAAGGACGCCGGACTTGTAGGTCGTCGCAGATCTTGCGGGCGGGAAAATCGTTCACTTCACGATGGCGCGGTACTGCCGTGGAGCGCTTTGTTGACCGGTTAACTTAAACCGAATGGTTGTTGCCCTCGCGCAGCAACTCACATCCATTTCCTTCAAGATGACGAATCAAGTCGATCCGCTTCATACAGCGGGAATAGCAAATGGCTCACGGATTACTACGGCGCTCCCCAAGGACTCTTCAGCTAGCTGGCGGTTCACGTCCAGAACAAGCGTGACCGCTTCGGTGAGGTTGGATCTGGCTTCCTCGATCGTCGCGCCCTGGGTATTGGCGCCAGGCAGTTCCTCGACAAAAGCTATGTAGCCTTCCGGCACCTTTTGAAATACGGCGGTTAGCATCATCTGCTTCAATCCTATCAGGGCTGCGGCGTTAAGTGGCCTGTGGCGTTGTCGCATGAACGCTTGCTCCATAAGCAGGGTTATTAGCCTCAGTTCATCGAAAAAGCCTGCCAGAACCCTCTCTGCTTCGCCACGCAGAGATCAGATGACAATAGATGGCGATCAACAGAATCGTTTAGTGCTGCCTTCACCCGAGCCCGCCTAAGGTTTTGCGAGGACGCACGAAGCTACACCGGCCCGATGGAGTCTCGATCATTTCAAGGGGGACCCGAACTATGGGTCGGCTTATCATCAATGGGGGCAGACGCTGGATAAGTTGAATCAACCGGTACGCGGCTGGGATTGAGGCGGCGCTGTCGATTCTGGGCTAGAGGCTTGCGGCCATTCGTTTTTCCACTGGAGATCCATTTGAGGGGCGAATACGCTGGGTTTGAGTGCCTGCGTCGAGATAGTCAAGGCCCATCTTGCGCAGGATGGCTTCTTCGATGGCATGACGAAGTATGGGGGCTTGTTCGAGTGTTTCTCTCGCTTGATCGCGGCCCTGGCCGAGGCGCTGTTCGCCGTAGCTGAACCAGGAGCCGGATTTCTGTAGGATTCCCTGCTCGGTGCCTGCATCTACCAGTTCGCCCAGGCGGTCGATGCCGCGGCCGAAGCGGATCTCGAATTCGACTTCGCGGAAGGGGGCGGCCATTTTGTTCTTCACCACCTTCACTTTCACTCGATTGCCGCGGATCTCGTCGCCTTCTTTGACTGAAGTGGTTTTACGGACTTCGAGGCGCTGGGAGGCGAAAAACTTGAGCGCCCGGCCGCCAGTGGTGGTCTCGGGGTTGCCGAACATGACGCCGATTTTTTCGCGGATTTGATTGATAAAGAGGATCGTGCAGTTGTGGCTTGAGGCAAGGCCGGTAAGCTTGCGCATGGCCTGGGACATGAGGCGGGCATGGACCCCGACGAAGGCGGCCCCCATTTCGCCGTCGAGTTCGGCCTTGGGGACAAGTGCGGCGACGCTATCGACC
>CAZZGS010000166.1:5299-8568 GCA_964653845.1 uncultured Bryobacter sp. | reverse complement strand
TACGATTCGTGACGCGGAGGCGAATCAGAGTATCTCTCGGCAGCTGGATGTGTCGCAGAGATTGAGTGCGCTGAACCGGTTGACGGGCGGGGTGGCGCATGAGATCAAGAACCCGCTGAATTCGATTGGATTGCATCTGGAGATTCTGAAGGAGAGGGTGGGTGGTGCCGACCCTGTGGCTGAAGAAGAATTGCGGATTTTGAGGGATGAAACGAAGCGGCTGGACCGGGTGGTGAAGACGTTTCTCGACTTTACCAAGCCTGTGGAGTTGAAGCTGGCACCGCTCGATCTGTTTGAGTTGGTGAATAACCTGGCGCAGTTTTTGATGCCTGAGGCGCAGTCAAAGAAGGTGAAGCTTTCGCTGGTTTGTGAGACGGAGCGGAGCCGGATTCGCGGGGATGCGGACTTGCTGAAGCAGGCGTTTTTGAATCTGTTACGGAATGGAATGGAGGCGATGCCGGAAGGCGGGCCGCTGTCGATTCAGATTCGCAAAGAGCCTGTGGAGATTGTAGTGGAGATACGCGATCAGGGGATTGGGATTCCTTTGGAGAGTTATAACAAGATCTTCCAGCTATACTTTACGACCAAGACGCAAGGGAGCGGAATTGGGTTGGCCGTGACGTACCGGGTGGTGCAGTTGCACAATGGAAGCATCCACTTTGAGAGCAAGGCTGGAGAGGGGACGATGTTTGAATTGCGTTTCCCGAGGCTTGAGGAAGATTGACGATGCGATGGAGAATCAGTGGCGGGGTGGTGATGCTGGCCGGCATGTTGCTGGAGCAGGGGTGTCTGTTTAAGAAGAAGCCACCGAAGGCATCGATCGTGATTCCGCCTGCGCCGCAGGCAAAGCCACCGCAGCCGATGCCGCCGCCGCCGCAGTTGCCCCCGAGTGATGCCAAGCCGGTGGTGAAGAGTGCGCCGTTACCAACGCTGCCTCCGCCGGTGACAGTGCCAGTGAAGCCTGCCAAGCCGAAGCCGGTGCGCAAGACCGCTAAGCCTGCAGTGGGCTCGGAGGCGGAGGTCGTTGCACCGACGCCGGCTAGTTTGCCGCCTGTGGTTGTTAACCCCGGGCCGAGCTTGCAGCCGATTTTGGGGGCCAGGGAGGTGCAGGAGCGGACGCAGCGGATCCGGGAGTATCTGGAGAAGGCGCGGTTGGTGGTGTTGCGGGCGGAGCGTTCGAACCCGGATGCCAAGACCAAGGAATTGATTGCGCAGGTTAGAACTTTCCTACAGCAGGCCGAAGATGCGCGACGGGTGGATCTGGTGCGCGCCGAGAATCTGGCCGAGCGTGCGGAAGTGTTGTCGCGGGGGCTGGTGCGCTAAGAGAGATTTGTGATAGCGTCGGCTTGTTTATGCAACGACGTTTGTTTCTATCCACACTCGCTGGTGCCGCTGCCATGGCTGCACCGCTGCCGAAAGTAAAGATTACACGGGTTCGGATTTACAAGCCCAAGGAATTTAACCCGACCTTCAACCAGAGCAACATGGTTGTGATTGTGGAGACCGATGCCGGGATTACCGGTATTGGCGAGGGCGGGACGAAAGACATGATCGAACAGTGTGCGGGGAGCTTGATCGGGCAGGACCCCTTCAAGATTGAACGCATCTGGCATGAGATGTACAAGGCGTGGTTCTATCCGCCGGGGCGGGAGAAGATTCATGCGCTGGGGGCACTCGATCTTGCGCTGTGGGATATCAAGGGGAAGGCGCTGGGGGTGCCGGTGCATCAGTTGCTCGGCGGTATGATTCGGGATCATCTGGAGTGTTATGGGACTGGGCCGCTGGGGGCTGCTCGCGGTACGTTGTCGGTTCGAGAGAAGGCTAAGGGCGCGATGGAGTCTGGGTTTCGAGCGTTCCGCATGGGGGCTGGTAGAGGTGACCCGCGGCCGGGTGAGGTGTTTGAGACGCATATGCAGGTTAGGGGGACGGTGCAGGCTTGTAAGGAAGCTCGAGAGGGTGTTGGGCCCGATGGGGACTGGATGGTGGACTTTCATCAGCGCTTCGATTTTGCCGATGCGTTGCGGGCTTGCCGGGGGATTGAGGACTATGAGCCTTACTTCGTAGAAGACCCGGTGGCTGATGCGCAGGCGCTGTCGGAGATTCCGAAGCTGCGACAAATGACGACGGTGCCGCTGACGCATGGCGAGGAGTGGGGACAGCGGTGGGATTTCTTTCCACTGGTGGAGAAGAAGGATATTGACTACATCCGCGCGACTTTGCCGAACGTGGGCGGCATTACCGAGATGACTAAGATTGCTGCGCTTTGCCAGACTCATGCTGTGGGAATTGCTCCGCACTTTACCGGGAACATTGCGACGGCGGCGATTGTGCATACGCTGGGGCCGTTCTCGGGGACGGTGATTGTCGAGATTGGTTCGAATACGAAGCTACCGAGCCATATTCAGGAGGGGCTGGATTTCAAGGCAGGTAAGTGCTGGCCTAATGACCGGCCAGGACTTGGAGTGACGCTAGAGATGAGCCAGATGACGATGATTGGTGAGGTGACTGCGCCGGGGAATAAGCTGTTCTACTTGCGTAAGGATGGGTCGCTGACTCATTGGTAGACAGAAAAAAAGCGCCTGCCGCGAGGGATGCGGCAGGCGCCCGAGTTTATTCAGAGGAAGAAAGAAGCTTAGTTGCTTGGGGTGCCGGTTGAGGAGACCTGGGCTGGGGCCTGGTCTCCTGAGACGTAGAGTTTAAGTTCTACGCGGCGGTTGAGTTTGCGCCCATCGCGAGTCTTGTTGTCGGCGGCTTGGTTTTCCATGCCGTAGCCGGCGACGAAGATGCGATGGAGTGGCAGGCTGTGCTTGGTGGTCAGGTAACGGACGACGGCATCGGCACGCTTGCGGCTGAGTTCGAGGTTGAGATTCTTGGGGCCGGTGTTGTCAGTGAAGCCTTGGATCTCGACTACGAAGTTTTTATAGGGTGTGACTTTGGTGACTGCTGAATCGAGCATGGCGATTGAGTCTTTGCTGAGCTCTGACTGACCACTGAGGAAAAGGACCTGATCGGTGGTTACGAGCTTGTAATTCTGCATGCTCTCGATGCGGGTGTTGATAGTCTTGCCCATGGAGTTCATGTCTTTGCCGAGTTGGTCGGCACGGACGAGGCCTTGCTCGGCGAGGTTCTTGCCGTCGGCGGCTTCTTTGCGAGCGAGGGTAGCCTGTTCGCCAGCGGTGTCGGCTTTGCCCTGTGCGCCTTGGGCGCGTTCGTCGGCCCGGGATACGCTGCGCTCGAGTTCTTCGATTGACTTCGCCTGAGTCTTGGTG
>CAZZGS010000166.1:0-5289 GCA_964653845.1 uncultured Bryobacter sp. | reverse complement strand
CGTCAAGATCTCCGACTCGCTGTTCGATTGGGGTGACGGTTGCTTTTACAAATTTCTTAGTTGCGCAGCCGGTGATGAATGGCGCCAGCGCCAGGGCCGCGATTGATGTGCCGCGGAGGATTGTGTTAGTCATTTTGTTGCTCCTTGATTGTATGGCGCTCTGATGTTCGTCTGAGGCAAAGGCTCCGGTAGTGCGAGGTGTGTTAGCACTGCCGGAGGCTCTACTCACGCTATCGGCATTTTTTTGCCGATTGCTGCCTCCGAACGTGAATAGAAGCGAAGTCATTGCACAAAGGAAGAATGCAAGTGGTGTGCCAAAGTGGGGAATCTAGTTAAATTGTTGATTTAGAAAGGAGATGGCTGTAGGGAAAGAAAAGAGGGAAGCTGGTAAAGACTTCCCTCCAAGGTAGAACTTACGTGAATTAGGTGGTTATTCTTAGTTTTTCTTGCGACGGCGGAGCGTTGCGAGGGTGATCAGTGCGCTGCCGATCAGGGCGAAGGAGGCGGGTTCTGGAGTTTGAAACAGAATGTCCTGCTGGTTGGCATTGGTGTAAGCGATCAGGTTCATTGCTTTGGGGCCGGTGCCGTCGAGAGCATTGAGATAGGTCTGCGCCAAGGCTATCATTGCAATGTTCTCGTTTCTATAGCGGACCAGGCCGGTTGAGACATTGAAACCATTGGCAGCTTTGTCTTCGCGGATGACCTCCCAGAGGGCCATCTGCATTGCGCCTGCCTGGATGTCGGGAAGCGCCACGTTGAGCGTTGGGTAGAAGCGGCCGATCAATTCGCGGACGAAATCGGCCTTGGCTGCACCCATACCGCCGATGTTAGATGCGCCCTGATCCAGGGATAAGACGTTATAGTCGAGGATCGATGCTGAAACCGCTTGCAGGGGTTCGAGGCAGAAGGTGAGGTAGTTAAAGCTTTCTGCGATGCGCATATTGAGCATGCTGAAGCCTGGGCTGGTCCAAGTAGCGCCGCCGTTGACAGTGCGTTCGGCTGAGCCGCTATTGGGGGCACTGATGAATTGAACCTTAATGGTAGCGGCTGGGAGGGAGGTGGTGAGGGCGAAGATCGCGACGAGTAGTTGTTTGCTGTAGTTCACAACCTGATATTAGGAATAGGCTAGGACTAGTACTATGGATAAAAAGTTTACTAGGTACTAGGGCTAATTTTCAGAAAGTTCTAGTACTGGATCTTAGGCTCTAAAGTGTTTGCCTTTATATTCAATGAGATAGATAGATTTCGCCGGGACAACGGGGACCCGCCAGCAATAGCCCGTAAGTCCCGTCGTATAGTACTAGGGGATATCGGAGACTGGGACGCCTTTGGTGTCGCCGAAAGTAGCGAAGCGGATGTAAGCAATCAGGTCGGCGAATTGTTCGCGCTTGAGTCTGCGGGATTCTGGACGATGCTTCCAATCCCCGTTGTCTTTAGCACTTTTGATTTCAGATGGCGAAAGAGTGACTTTGGCCGGGGGATTCTTGGATAGGTCGAAATAGTCTTCACCGTATTTGACGGCCGGGAAGGATTTGCCCGTGGTGGGCGAGATTTCCTGGACGTACTGGGTGCGCGTGGCGAGAATTCCCATGGCGACGGCACGGGGGTGGAGACGGCCCATCGTCTTGAGGTCTGGGCCGACAGCCAGGCCCTCGCCGTCGAGTTGGTGACAGGTGAAGCAAGCGAAGCCTGAGGCGCTTTTGAGGGCGAAGAGTTCTTTTCCGCGTTTGGCTTGTTCTGGAGGATCTGCAGCGAATGCCGCGAGAGAGAGAATCAGGAAGTAAGGGAGGTACCGCATTTTTGCAACCTCTTTTCGATTCAAGAATACACCCGGACGAATGAAAGAAGCTGTAATTTTGCTGGTATCAATCGAAGTTATGCTGGAGAGGAAGAGGAGAAGCGATGACACGATTTGTATGGATTTGCGGGATGGTTTTGGCGGCTCTCGCCGTTGGTGCGGATGCGCTTGGCGGGAAGTGGAGCATGTCGATGGAAACACCCGGCGGAGAACCGCCGGCCACGCCAGGTTTTGTGCTTGACGGAGAAGCTGTGACGAGGGAAGTGGGGTAGCTCGGATCTGTAGGGGAGGCTGAAAGAGCTGACTCTGAGCTCAAGGTCCAAGTACCCTCCAAGAATCCACCAGCGTCAATAGCAGTGCTACAGTCGAAGTGCTTAGCTGAACTCAAATTATGGATGAAAGAAATTCGAACCAGTCAGGGGCACTGACCAACCTCCAAGCCGCAGATTTCTACCGCATGCAAGTCCGCGAACTGCGAAATTATGCCATGTTTATGCTTGATCCAGATGGCATCGTCACTTCGTGGAATGCTGGGGTGGAGCATCTTCTGGGCTACTCCGAAGCAGAGTGGATCGGCCAACACGCTTGTGTGATTTTCACTCCCTCGGAAAAGGCAGTGGAAGTTTGCGAATCAGAAATGCAACTTGCCAGGGAACAAGGATGCGCGACCGACATCCGCTGGCACCGGCACAAGAACGGAACCGAATTTTTTGCGAACGGCTTTATGAATGCGCTGCACGATGAGCAGGGGAGCGTAATCGGCTACGCAAAGATCATGAGCGATGAGACGGTGCGCAAGCAATTGCAGGATTCGTTGACCGAGTCGAACACCGCCCTGGAGCAGTTTGCCTACGTCGCCAGCCATGATCTGCAAGAGCCGCTCCGGACAATGCGGTCGTATGCTGAATTGCTTACGAGCAAGTATCGGGGGAAGCTAGACGCGGACGCAGACCAGTTCCTCGGGTTTATTGTGAGTGCGGCTGCGAGGATGAGTTCGCTAATCCATGATTTACTCGCGTATGCACGCCTCACTACGGAAGAAGAGCGGCCTGTCTCGGTTGCTCTCGATGAGGATTTAGAGGCAGCGCTTACGCACCTGGATGGAGCCATCAAAGAGAGTGGCGCTTCGGTCACTCACGATCCAATGCCCACCTTGCCGGTTGACCGCGGGCAAATGGTTCGCCTGTTCCAGAACTTGATAGGGAACGCCGTGAAGTATCGTAAGGCCGACGAGCCCGTACATGTGCACCTCAGTGCGGAACTGAGGGGAGGAGAGTGGGTGATCTCGATACGAGATAACGGGATCGGCTTTGATCCGAAATATGCATCGGCCATTTTTCAACCCTTCAAGCGCTTGCACACGGCTGAGGAATTTCCCGGGACCGGCGTAGGCTTAGCGATTTGCCGTCGGATCGTGCAGGCGCAGGGGGGGCGGATCTGGGCGGAATCCAAACTGGGCGAAGGAACAACATTTTTCTTCACGCTTCCGGTGGAAAGCCTCGCCGCGTTGAAGCACACGCCGCCTATCCATAGTCCTATCGCTTAATGGCCGAGGTGTCGTTTCTTGGGTCTGTGGTTCCTTTGCCCACGTGGCTGGCACCGGCGCTCACTTCAGGCGCTTGCTAGTCCTAAACCTTGCGTGCCGCTCCTCCGGCGGTCGTGAAGTTGCCTTTCCCGCGTTCCTTGATCGTCATTTCATTCTGGCCGTTTGTCTGGCCTGCCTGGTTCTTCCCTCGCGTTGCTGGGGAAGCCAAGTCTTTTGTATTGCGGTTGCTCTTATCTGGGTACTTAACCGAATTATTCTCTTTAGCCATAAATGGGCCTCCATTTTGAGGAGCTTGCAGCGAGTCAATCGGTTTCATGCTGTTTAGCACGATTGGGTCGTTTCTGGAACAATGAGTTCGTTCGCCCAGTTGCGAGATGGCTTTGTTCCCGAAGCCTACGCATCTTTTTCCTCTATGCACGGGCGTTTGGCTTCGTTCCCGCGTTTTCTGACGCTTCGCAGTTTCCTATGGGTTCGATTGCTCAAACTTGTTTGCGGCGGGCGTGTGGTGGCGCTTCCCTGGCGAAGCTTCGGCTTTGTTCCCGCAGCCTCATTCCGGAAGAATCGAAATAGCAGTTTAGAAAAGCAATGGGTACCTTTCAGGACATTCCCCATCGGCTTGGCTACTGGATGGTTTTGTTTCAAACACTTGCCATGCCGGAAAATTCTATTTGGCATCGTTCCTCACTTTCTATTGGATTGGAGGATGGCCTCGTTTCGGAAGTTTCTGATCGCCAAAGGTTCAAAGGTATCCGCGCAGCGGATTTTGGGTTTGTTGCGCTGCGCGGATGGACCTCCGGCTTACCTACCGTGCAATGGTGTTTAAATGCCTGGGCACACTGCCCACGCAGTATTCAATTGTCAATGATCCTGAGGAGTAGCGCAGGGGCTAGCTCGGCTTGATTCTCTAATGCAAGCAAGATGACAATTCCTCACCGAAGAGGCAAACGATTGGCAGGATTTGAGAAATACTTTTGCGAATCGCGTGAATGATAAAGTTCTCATCAGCCAGACGGGGCCGGAAAGCTGGTGGGAAAGTGTATTTTCACCCCCGTCGGGGTGATGGGAACGAGCATTGAGCTAAGCCGCTATCAGGTCTTCAGAGCGATGGGGATTGGAACTTGGATTGTGGGCCAAGATGTGGCCGCAGGGCAACGATTTGCTCCTGAGAATGGGTCTCTAAACGAGGGTCCCTGTGCCATTGCGGATTCTCGACCCGCTTGTCTGGTGTAATGCTTACGAAAGCGCAGCTTTGGCGCCCAAGTCTTTTAGTTTGTGGTGCCCGGGGCGGGACTTGAACCCGCACTTCCCTTTCGAGAAAACGGATTTTAAGTCGCACCGAGTTTGAATTCGTGGGATTGCCGTAGATCGTTAAAGAGCAATGATTACAGGCCTGCGGTGAGTTTTTCGTGTGGCGGGAAATGCTCTTTTGAGGGCCTTGTGTTGGTTGGGGTCCCCACAAAAGTCCCCACATGGAAAGCCCAGGTTGGTAGTTGGGGTGTGACGGGAGTTAATTCAGCGATATCATTTCGAACAGAAGTTGAGAAACCTCAGGAGGGTAGCAATGCCGGAACTGGTTGTAAAGACATTTTGTCGATCAAAAGGCGACGAGAAGGTGGTGTGGGAATGAAGTGGCTGATGACCTTGATGGCTTTAGCGGTTGCGATGGTTGCTCAAACGCAACCCGATAAGCCCACCATTTTTGTTCGTGGAATATGGCTCACGGCTAACGATACAGTCGATTCGATTTCCCGCCGCCTCCCCCCGGAGTTGGCCCTGAAGGGTACTTCGCTGGGGCCGGGATATTACGATCTGCTTGACAAGTCGACCAAGCATCTTCGAGCTTCGCTAACTTTCGGTGTTCTCGGCAATTTGCTATTAGTTACCATCGTGCACGCTGACAGCGACCACGATGGGTACGAGGCGGCACTAGAGGCGTGGCGCAGGC
>CAZZGS010000165.1:0-8582 GCA_964653845.1 uncultured Bryobacter sp. | reverse complement strand
TCCTAAAGCTGGTGCGGCGGCAGGGCAGATCGCCAAGATCAACAGTGAAGTGCGGGTTGAGGCTCTGGCTGTCGATGTGAGCGCTGCCAACATTGAGGATTTGTTTGAAGATGTAGATCTGATCCTCGATGCAACAGATAACTTTGAGACGCGGTTTTTGGTAAATGATTATGCGGTGGAGCGTGGAGTGCCCTGGATTTATGGAGCGGCTGTTGGGAGTTATGGCCTTGCGTTTCCTGTGCTTCCGGGGATTGGGCCTTGTTTGCGGTGCGTCTATCCTGAAGCGCCAACGGGCGCGCAGCCGACTTGTGAGACGGCGGGAGTATTGAACACCATCACGAGTCTGGTAGCAGCTTGGCAGACGGCACTGGCGACCAAGTTGCTAGTGAGTGGAGCGGAGAGCTTGCCGCTACAACTAGCGACTTTTGATAGCTGGGACTTCACAACCAGACAGGTAAAAATTTCGATCGACCCGGATTGCCCGTGTTGTCAGGGACGGCGTTTTGATTCCCTCGACGGGCGAGTGCGAGCCCCGATCAGTTTGTGTGGCCGGAACGCGGTGCAGATTCATGAGCGTAGGGCTGCTCTCGATCTGGAGGCCTTAGAACTACAGTTGACGGGCTTGGGGACGCTGCGGAGAAATGAATTTGCACTCCGGTTCTCGCCGAATGAGCAGTTTGAACTCACGATTTTCCCGGATGGGCGGGCAATCGTCAAGGGCACACAAGAGATTGGGATTGCCCGGAGTCTCTACTCCCGTTACGTGGGTCGCTAGTAGTACTGAGGCGACAAATGGGGCTGATTAAGGTAGATCCCGATACTGATTGATAGTCTGTTGTCTCTACAATCAGGCTAGTTCTATGCATCTCAATCCTGTTATCAACAAAGCCCAATACTCGGAAGCCGAGGTAGCCCAGCAACTCGGGGTCACGGTGGAGGACCTGCGTACGTTGATCCGCAGGCACATTGTGATCGAAGAAACCGAAGCGACCATCGTGCCGATGACCACCTTTGAATCCTCGGATCTGCTTGTTTTGCGACTTCTTGTGAAGAACCACCTTTCGACTGTCGCCTAAGCCGGAATACAATCGAAGTACCATGGCGAATCTTGGTTTTCTCGGTTTGGGCATTATGGGTTATCCCATGGCCCGCAATTTGATTGATGCTGGCCACAACGTGGCGATTTGGTCGCACTCCGCAGGCAAAGCTGAAAAGCTGGCCTCAGAGAAGGGTGGCAAGGCTTATGCGACGCCTGCCGAAGTAGCTGCGAACGCAGATTGTATTTTCTACTGTGTTGGCGACTCTGACATGAGTAGTGATCTGTGCCACCAGTTGCTGGAAGGGGCCAAGCCCGGAACGGTAATTGTAGATGCGTCCACAGTTTCACCATCTGACTCGCGAAAGCTCAGTGAGGCTTGCAAGGCAAAAGGCGTGCACTTCCTCGATGCACCCTGCACGGGATCGCGCCCTGGGGCTGAGTCTGGCAACCTCACCTTTATGGTTGGCGGTGACAAGGAAGTGTTCGAACGCGTAAAGCCGTATTTTGAACCGATGGGCAAGAAGTTGTACTACTGCGGTGGCCCGGGGCTGGGCCTGCACGCCAAATTGACTCAGAACCTGGTTTTGTCGAATTTGCTCAATGCCTTCAATGAGGGCTTGGTACTTTCGACGAAGGCTGGAGTGGATCCGGAATTGATGCTCGACATCCTGGATAACTCAGCAGCGAAGTCTGGCTTAATTTCTTTCAAGGCTCCTTATGTTTTTCGCCGGGACTTCTCAACAAACTTTTCCGTAAAGTGGATGCACAAGGATATTGGGCTGATGCTGGAGTCGTCTGCGGAGCTCGGAGTACCATTACCACTCACCTCTTTGACTCGCCAAATGTTTCAGGCGGCAATTGCTATGGGACACGGTGAAGAGGATATCTGCTCTACAATCAAGGTTTTAGAAGGAATGGTAGGTGTCGAAGTAAAGGGCAAAGAAAAGTAAAGAAGTACTCATCTATTATTTTCTGTAGAAAACTCTTGCAATTCCAAAAAGAGTATTCTACTATTGGAATTAAGCCGGGGAGCTCACAACTCCCACCAAAGCGAGACTAACCTCAGAAAGACCCCTGAAGCAACTTTAGCTCCCCGGCGCCCTTTGGGTCTTCTTTCCTTCTCTTCTTTTTCTCCTCCAAAATCCAAGTATTCTGAATCATGGTTAATCGCGTCCGTATGGACAAGTGGCTTTGGGCTGCGCGCTTTTTCAAGACTCGTGCACTCGCTGGAGATTCCTGCGACATGGGCCGAATCGAGTGCAATGGCCAGACGGCCAAGCCTTCTCGCGAAGTGCGAGTTGAGGACAAGCTGGTGGTTCGGCACGATGGGTTTGCGTTTGAGATCGAAGTCCTGATCGTGAGCGAGAATCGTGGGCCGGGTGCGGTGGCTCAGACGATGTACGTCGAGAGTGAAGAAAGCAAGGCGAAGAGGGTGCAGGTGGCCGGCGAACGAAAGGCGATGCATGAGATGGATGCGCACAGGCCTACCAAGCGCGACAGGCGCGATATCAACCGAATGCGCGGGCGCTAGGCGTTAAGGTTTTCCCAAGGCAGACCGAAGCTTATAGTTGTGTCGGCTCCGCCGGGGCCGACGACGATGGGGTCCAATTCCGTGTTCATAGGGCTGTTACTTTTGCGCGATATCATCGGCACTATGCGTTTTTTCGGCGTTTTGCTTCTGAGTGCTGCTCTGTATGGGCAGCGCGTGATGGTGATCGGAATTGATGGCTTGTCGACGGCGGCTTTTGAGAAGGCGCAGTTGCCGAATCTGAAAGCGCTGATGGGGCGTGGGGCGTATACGTTGAAGGCAAGAGGCGTACTGCCGACAGTGTCGAGCCCAAATTGGGGGAGCATTCTGATGGGGGCAGGCCCAGAGCAACATGGAGTCACTTCGAACGAGTGGCAGCGGGACAAATTTGAAATCGAGCCATTATGTAAGGGGCCAGAAGGAATCTATCCAAATGTGTTCGGGGTGCTGAAGGCGGCAAAGCCGAAGCTGCATTTAGCGGCGATTTATGACTGGGATGGGTTTGGGCGATTGTTTGATCGTGGGGCCGCGACACATGCTGTGCATGTACTGAAGAGCGAGGAGACGACAAAGGCTGCGGTGGAATATTGGAATACCAGGAAGCCCGATTTTCTTTTTGTGCATTTGGACGATGTGGATCATGCAGGACATGAGCATGCCTGGGAGAGCGCGAAGTATTTTGAAGAGGCTGGCAGGATTGACGGGTTGGTGGGGATGCTGGTTGAGGCTGCGGGCAGGGCTCTTGTGATTGTTGTTTCTGACCACGGTGGCACTGACAAGAAGCACGGGAATGCGAACATGAACGACTTGCAGATTCCTGTAATTGTGGCCGGGCCCAAGGTGAAGCAGGGCGAGATGAAAGTAGCTGTGAATATCTATGATCTTGCTCCGACCATAACTGGAGCTTTTGGCGTTGCCGGAGATGACTGCTGGATAGGGAAATCTCTGTTGCGTTGATGAAACCAAACTGTCAGTTGTTGTTCATGATGCAGTAATCGACTGGCCGCTACTTTAGGTGGAATGAAGAGAGTTTTGTTGCTGCTTGCTGGGGCTGCTGTACTTTTTGGGCAGTTTGATACAGGTGCTGTCGTTGGAAATGTGTACGACGGGAGCCGGTCTCCAGTTGGGGCCGCAACCGTCATGATCGAAGATGTGCGCAAGGGAATCAAGCTCAACTCGAAGAGCAGCGATGCGGGCACGTTTGAGTTTCTTTCGATTCCCATTGGCCGCTATAAAGCTACCGTGACGCAGGCGGGCTTTCGGCCTCAGTCGAGCGCTGAATTTGAAGTGCCGATCGGGGCGAAGCAGCGTGTGGATTTCAAGCTTGAACTCGATACCGTGCAGACTTCTGTACAAGTGGTTGCCGAGGTTGCTCTCTTACAGACGGATAGCTCGGATCGAGGCCAGACGATTGCTGCTGCGCAGATCCGCGAGTTGCCGCTGGCGGGACGAGCATATTCGGAGTTGATCTATTTGAGTGCGGGGATTGTGCGGACGCCCAGCTCGGGGATTGGGTCGACACAACGCGAGGCATCGTTCAGCGTGAACGGCCTTCGAAGCACGGCTAACAACTTTCTACTTGATGGCCTGGATAACAACTATTTTGGTACCTCAAATCAGGGATTCTCCAACCAGGTCGTGCAGCCACCGCCTGATGCTGTGGCTGAATTTCGCGTAATCACCAACAATACGAGTGCCGAGTTTGGACGTGCCGGCGGAGCAATTGTGAATGCGAGCTTGCGCAGTGGATCGAATCAGTTTCATGGTGCGGCATGGGAGTTCTTTCGCAACACACAACTCAATGCAGTGGGCTTCTTCAAGCCAACGACTGGCCGTCCGATTCAAAATCAGAATCAATTTGGAGCTTCGGTCGGTGGGCCTATTATCAAGAACAAAACCTTCTTCTTTATGGATTATGAAGGCTATCGCGAGGTGAACTCGGGTGTGTCCTTTGTGACGCTGCCGAACGCGGCGCAGCGTGGGGGAAATCTGGGTGTGCCGGTAAGGAACCCTATCACCGGCACTCTTTATGCGAACGGAGTTGTGCCGCAGAGCGACATGATCCCTTATGCACGAGCCATCCTGGCTTCGTTGCCTGCGAATACGTCGACTGCCGCTGCGAATAACTTTCAGTCGTTGCGCCGTGTGACTGATTACCGCGACAAGGGCGACGCCAAGATAGACCACTACTTCGCAGAAAAGATTCGCGCCTTTGGCCGCTTCAGCAAAAGCCGCTTTGATGTGTTTGACCCTGGGTCATTTCCCGGGCTGGCTGGGGGCAATGGAAACGGCTTTCAATTTGTGCCGCTGACTTCGTATGCGGGTGGATTGACCTGGACGGTAAACCAGAATTCGATTGTCGAGGCTCGGTTGGGCTACTCTACGTCAGAGGCTGGCAAGGATCCGCCGCTGGTAGGAGGCCCGAGCATGCTCGATCTCTTCGGTATCCCTGGGCTGCCAACGGACAAGAGGCTTACTGGTGGCATCACTGCGGAGACACTGGTTGGATTTACCTCATTCGGGCGGGAAGGGACCAATCCCCAATACCAACACCCGAAGCTCTGGAATCCGAAAGTTAATCTGACTCGCGTTGCCGGGCGCCATACCTTGAAGACAGGCATCGAGTACCAGTGGTTGGGAGTCGAGACTCTCGACGTGAGCCCAATCATCGGACGCAATACCTACACTGGCCTTTTCTCGCTTCCAACAGGTTCGACCGCAACGGCAGCGACGCAGGGTTTGTACAGCCTCGCTGACTTTATGTTCGGCGCTCGCAACACCTACCAGTTGGTCAACGACGGGTTGGTGAATCATAGGCAGCAGTCGCTCTTTGCATATGTGCAAGACGACTTCAAACTGAGCTCGAAGATTACGCTCAACCTGGGGTTGCGCTATGAGCTTGTCACACCATTCTACGAGCGCGACAATCTGCTTTCGAATCTCGATTTGAAGACGAATACAATCTTGAAGGCGAAGAGCGGGTCGATCTACGATCGTGCGCTGGTGAACCTTGACAAGAACAACTTCGGACCCCGGCTCGGCATTGCATGGAACGTCATTCCGAAGACGGTAGTCCGCGCCGGTTATGGATTGGGTTTTAACAGCTTCAATCGCACTGGCACCAGTTACCTTGCCTACAATGGGCCACGATTCGTTCTGGCAAGCGCTGCGCAGACTCCCGGTGCACCTGGCTTCCTCAATACGCAGCAGGGGTTCCCCGCAGGCTTCACAGCTCCAGAACGCTTTGATCCTCGCCGCAGCACCGTTCAACATGCAGACCCGAATATGCCCTGGGCTGCCGTGCATAGCTGGTTCTTCTCGATCCAGCGCGAGTTGCCGATGAGGATTCTGGTTGATGTTGGGTATGTCGGAAATCGCGGAGATAATCTAGCGACCATCAACGATCTGAACCAGGCTCGTCCGAACCGGATCGATGAGAATCTAAACATTGAGGACCGCCGTCCGAATCTTGCCTATAGTTCGATCTCGGGTACGATTGCCAATGGTTTCTCCCGGTACCATGGCTTGCAGGCCAAAGTGGAGAAGCGCAGTGATGCGGGATTCTACTTCCTGAACAGCTTCACCTGGGCCAAGGCAATCGACAACTCAAGCCAGGCATTTGACAGCAACAATGGCAATGGAACCAGTTTCCAGGACATCTACAATATATCCGCCGATAAGGGGATCTCGAACTATGACCGCAAGTTCAATAACATTACCAGCGTCGTCTACGAGTTGCCGTTTTTGAAGGGCCGCCGCGTGATTGGTGGCTGGCAATTCAGCTCTATCGTGAACATGCGGTCTGGTGAGCCATTCAATTTGAGCTATACAGCCGCAGCTCGCGGACAGGTGGCACCATTCCTGACCTTGCTCGGTTTCAACGTATTCCGGCCGAATATCACGGGTGATCCGCTGGCACCAGAAGGGCAACGCAGCGTTACGAATTACCTCAACCGGAACAACGTCTCGATTCCGCTGTATTTTCAACCTTTTGGCAATGCGGGCAGAAACATAGTTCGTGGATTTGCCTTCTATCAGGCCGATGTGGGAGTGTCCAAGCGATTTGTGTTGACCGAGCGATTCGGATTGCAGTTCAAGGCTGAAGCCTTCAACGTTTTGAACAAAACGAACTTCCCGGCACCTAATGCGAATATCTCAAGTCCCGCATTTGGGACGATCGCTTCTGCATATGATGCGCGCAGAATTCAGCTCTCTTTGAAGGTGCAGTTCTGATGAAGGGTTTGTTGTTCCTATTGCTCTTTGGTCTGCTCGTGCAGCCTCAAACGCCAGTCATCTTTGTGCATGGAAATGGGGATGATGCGACGAAATGGATTCCGGTAATCTGGCTCTTTGAGTCGAATGGTTATCCGGCCAGCAGGCTCTATTCGATTCGTATGACAGACCCTGCAGCGCGCAGGGAGGACAGCAAGCCGGAGGCTTTTCGCTCTTCTACTATCGATCAGGCGAGCGAGTTGAGCGCATTTGTGACCCGCGTTCTGCTGGAGACCAAAGCGAAAAAAGTCGCCCTCGTGGGTAGTAGCCGAGGCGGGATGACAATTCGTAATTATCTTAAAAATGTGGGCGGCGCAGCCGTCGTATCGCATGCCGTACTTTGTGGCACTCCAAATCATGGGGTAATGGCCACGGACACAAACCTCGATATGGAATTTAACGGCAAGGGACATTTCTTGCGGCAGTGGAACGAGGGCTCAGAGGTGGTGGATGGGGTTCGATTTCTCACCATACGTAGCGACAAGAATGACAAGTATGCTCAGCCCAATATCGGCTATGACGGGCCGGAATTGAAGGGTGCCGAGAATGTGGTCTTGCCGGGGCTTGACCATCGTGAGGTAGCTTTTCATCCTCTTGCCTTTGCCGAGACTTTCCGCTTCATTACAGGCGAGCAGCCGAAGCACTTGAAACCTGTCGCTGAGGCGATGCCCAAATTGAGTGGCCTGGTTACCGCTGTTGCCGGTCTGGCGGCGACGAATCGTCCATTGAGCGGGGTAAAGCTGACTGTGTTTGCATTGAAGCCTGGCACTGCCGAGCGCGATGGAGAAGCAGGCTATAGTGTCTCGACGAATGAGACTGGGGCATGGGGGCCGCTAGTGGTGCACCCGAATGCGAACTACGAATTTCGTCTTGAGAGGGATGGCAGGGTAGTGAGTTACTTCATGAGTGGGCTTGCACGGTCTACCGCACTTTTGAACTTTCGCTTTGTGCCGGGAAGCGCCAAAGGGTTAACGATTCATCGACCGCAAGGATATCTTTCCAAGGGCCGTGACCCTGTGACGATCGATGGCAAGCTGGTAGAAGAATTGACTGAAGGTATTCCTACTCGCGATTCAGTGACTGTAGCAGCGCGCGGTGGAGTAAAGGTATCCTTGCGCGGGGAAACAGTTCACGCCCGGGCAGCCGGGAGCGACAACGAAACTAACATTGTAGAGCTGATCTGGGACTAACGCGCTAGCATTGATTTGCGATGCAAATGCTGAGTGTTTTGGGGTCTACGGGCTCGATCGGTGTCAATACGCTGGATGTGGTGAGGCGGTGGAAGGGCCGTTACGGGATCCATTCTCTCGTAGCCGGCGGCAAAGTAAAGTTGCTTGCCGACCAGATTGTTGAGTTCCGGCCGAAGCTGGCGGTGGTGGCCGATGAAGGTGGGCGAGGGCGATTGATTGGGGAACTGCGGGGATTGGGTTTGGCGGAGAGTGAATGGCCACAACTGGAGTTTGGGGCTGAGGCCCGGGTGCTGGCGGCGACCGCGCCGGAAGTCGAGTTTGTATTGTCCGCCATCGTCGGAGTTGCGGGACTAGAAGCCACCTATGAGGCCGTCAAACTGGGCAAACGGATTGGGCTTGCCAACAAAGAAGTGTTGGTTTCAGGCGGGGAGCTTGTAATGGCTGCTACTCGTGCTGCGGGTACAGAGCTACTGCCTGTCGATAGCGAACACAATGGGGCGCACCAGTGCCTTAGGGCAGGGAAGCGCAACGAGGCGGTGAAACTGATCCTTAC
>CAZZGS010000164.1:0-8584 GCA_964653845.1 uncultured Bryobacter sp. | reverse complement strand
CGTATACGCCGGTTTCTTTGCCGTCGCGGGTGTGGGCTCGGATACCATAACCAGCCAAGGTGCGGATGATGGCTGTTTCGATGGCCTGGACGAAGGCGCGAACGTCTTTCTTCCAGATCGATAGATCAAAGATCGGGTAAGCGACGAGTTGGCCGGGGCCGTGATAGGTGACGTCGCCGCCACGATTGGCTTCGTGGACGGTGATGCCGAGTTGTTGCAAACGCTCGGGAGAGGCCAGGATGTTGGATTGCTGGGCGTTGCGGCCGAGAGTGATGACGTGCGGGTGTTCGACAAAAAGCAGGGTGTCCGGGCATTGACCGGCCTTGCGCTTTTCGACGTATTCCTGCTGGATCGACCAGGCTGACTCCCAAGAGAGATGGCCCAGGTCGACGACGTCCAAGTTAGGCATTAATCGCCATTCCGTAGACGGCGTTGAAGGCTTCACCGACTGCTTCGTATTGGGTGGGGTGGGCGTGGATCGTGTTGATGACGGTATCGACGGTGGCTTCCGCTTCCATGGCGAGGACAGCTTCTGCGATCAGTTCATAGGCATGGTGGCCAATGATGTGGACGCCGAGGATTTCGCCAAACTTCTCGTCGCTGACGACTTTGACGAAGCCTTCGTGATGGCCGACAATGGAGGCCTTGGAGTTGCCGGCGAAGGGGAATTTGCCGACCTGAACCTTGTGGCCTGAGGCGCGGGCCTGTGCTTCGGTAAGGCCTACGCTGCCGATGCCGGGGCTAGAGTAGGTTGCGCCGGGGATGCGGTTCTTCTTGATGGGGGTGACTTGGGTGTTGGCGATGTGGCCGATGGCGACCATGCCTTCGGCAGTGGCTACGTGGGCCAGCTGAGGGGTGCCGAGGACGACGTCACCGATGGCGTAAACGCCGGGCTCGGCAGTTTGCTGGAAGCCATTCACTTTGAGGAAGCCGCGATCGCTTTCGATCCTGGTGTTTTCGAGGCCAATGTTGTCGGTGTTGGGTTTGCGGCCGACGGCGATGAGGAGGCTTTCGACTTCGAACTGCTCGACTTTGCCACTGGAAAGGGTGGCCTGAAGCTTGACGCTATTGGGGCCGACTTCGATGTTCTCGACCTTGGTGCCGGTCTCGCAGCGGATGCCCTTCTTTTTGTAGGAGCGCTCGAGTTCTTTTGAGACTTCTTCGTCTTCGATGGCGACCAGGCGGGGGAGCATTTCGAAGATTGTGACTTCGCTGCCGAAGCTTTGGAAGATGCTGGCAAATTCTACGCCCACCGCGCCAGCGCCGATGATGCCGAGGGACTTGGGGACGCTGGGGAGTTCGAGGATCTCAATATTTGTGAGGATGCGCGGGGATTGGGCCTTGAGGCCCGGGATCATGCGAGCTTCCGATCCGGTGGCTACGACGATGTTCTTTGATTCGACGATCGACTTTAGGCCGTTGTGGTCGACTTCGACTTTGCCGCCGCCGAGGAGGCGACCGTAGCCGGGAATGACATCGACTTTGTTCTTCTTCATCAGAAAGTCGATGCCTTTGGCGTGCTTGGAGACGATCTTGTTCTTGCGATCAATCACGTTGGGGAAGTGCAGCACGGGGGCCTGGCAACTGATGCCTTCTGCTTCCGGGTTCATGAAGTAATCCCAGACGCTGGCCGTGTGCAGCAGCGACTTGGTTGGGACACAGCCCACATGCAAGCAGGTGCCGCCTAGTTTGGGGGCTTTCTCAATGAGAGCGGTCTTAAGACCAAATTGGCCGGCGCGTATGGCGGCCGAGTAGCCGCCAGGGCCACTTCCGATAATAACGACATCGTAGGACATGGGAACTCTTTAAGTGTAACAAGTAGGCTAGTTGGGACATCCATTTTCATGAGGAAACATGGCACTATTACTGGCTACGCTGTGGATGTTGGATATTGGCAAGTCGATGCCGGAACTGAAAGGGGAATTTCTTTCGGGCAAGAAGGCTGTGCTTCCGGATGCGGCTAAGGGGAAAGTTGCGATGTTTCTGGTCGGGTTTTCCTATGAATCCCGGTATGCGGTTGAGGCTTGGGCGGCCCGCTACAAGAAGGATTTTGGGTCGAATTCGAAGATTACGTTTTTTGAAGTGCCGGTGATTGGTGGGATGGGGATGCTGGGGAAGCCGTTTATTGACCGTGGGATGCGCAAAGGGACACCAAAGGAATTGCACGAGAATGTTCTGACTGTGTATGGTGGTGCGGGTCAGTTGCGCAAAGCTTTTCGGGCAACGAACGATAAACACGCGGTGATTGTTCTTTGCGATGCGCAGGGCCTTGTGCAATGGACCTGGGAAGGAATGATGGATGAGGCGAAGTATCTGGAGATGAAGACGGTGGCTGAGCGGCTACTCGGCAAATAGTTCGGCTAGCGGGATGGTGAGACGGTTGTCGGGGGTGGTGAGCGTGCCGTCGCTTACGGCGTGGCTGAGGCAATCGCCGTTGGTGCTGCGGGTGTGGATCCAGGCTTGCTCGGTTGTGGGATCAATTGTCCAGACGCAGGCGACGCCGAAGTCGAGGTACTCTTGAAGTTTTCTCATAATGAGACTGAAGGTGGCTTCTGGGGAAAGAATCTCTACGCAGAGCAAAGGAATCCGCTCTATGTCTGTGCTTGCATCTTCGATCAAGACATCAGGGACTCGATAGCGCGATGCACCCGTTTGGAGTCGGAATTCGGGTTGGACGCGAATTCCGAGTTCTCTCCGTCGATACATAAAGAAAGCAACCAACATTGCCTGCACAGTGCTGTGCCCACGTTCACCCATCGGACGCTCCACGATCTCGCCGTCTACGTATTCGCAGTCGGGGTCGCTGCTGGTTCGTAGATATTCCTCAACGCTCACTAGTGTCGCTGGCGGCATGGTTTTAGTTTAGCTCCACTTTGCAACCAAACATAGACTGGCTCCGTCGGAGACAATGACAGTACTGGCATGAAACTACTTATCGTTGCGCTTTCTCTCGGTTTCGTTGCGCTTTCACAAACGGCGAATACCTCATTCCCTGTAAAGGCCGTGCTTGTTAAGGGCAACAAGCTCGTGAAGGCTGAGCAGGTGGTTGCTGCGGCTGGAATTCTGCCTGGTACCAGTGTGAAGCCTGCAGATATGGATGCTGCAATGGCGAAGCTGCTGGCTTGTGGCTATTTTGATCGTGTCTCCTATCGCTATGAACCGCGGGAACAGGGCTATGCCATTGAGTGGGATGTGACTGAAGTTACTGTCTTCTACCCGATTGCGTTTGAGGATATTCCTGCCAAGGCGGCTGAGGCGAAAGCGATTTTGGCCAAGGCCGATCCTTTGTTTGGGGACAAGATTCCTGCTACCCAGGAAGTGCTGAAGCGCTATGAAGAGGTGCTCAATACGAGCCTGAATGTGACTGTGCCTGAGGACCGGATTCGAGGGTCCCTTGCTGCTGACGATAAGGGCAACCTGGTGGCTCTGTTTCGTCCCAAGCGCGTGCAGCCTTCTGTTTACCAGGTGGATTTTGTTGGCAACCAATTGCTTCGATCCGAAGAGCTGCGGCCGGTTTTGTCTGCTGCGGCTACCGGTGTGATCTATAAGGAATCTGACTTTCGGGACATTCTCGATATCAAGATCCGCCCTTTATATGAAGCTCGTGGCCGATTGAAGGTGAGCTTCCCAGAGATCGTTACGGAGAAGGCGCCTGAGAACCTTGGGTTGAATGTGAAGGTGCGAGTAGTTGAAGGGGAGGAGTTCAATCTGGGAGAGATTCGATTGGAAGGAGAGTCGGGCAGGACGGAGGACTGGCTTCGTATCGGTGGGTTTCGTCAGGGGGTTACGGCCAATATGGGCGAGGTGGATGAGGGTCGCCGGAAGATGGAGTTGGCTGTTAAGCGCAATGGGTTTCTCGATGCCAAGGTGATTGCCAAACGGACGCTGAACGAGGAACGCAAGACGGTTGATATGGACATGACGATCGTGCCGGGGCAGAAGTACACCTTCGACAAACTGGATATCAAGGGTCTGGATTTGATCTCTGAGCCAGAAGTTCGCAAGATCTGGGGGACGAAGAAGGGGGCGGCCTTCAACCCCGACTATCCAGACTTCTTTTTGAACAAGCTTCGGGAGGATGGCATCTTCGACAATCTTGGCGATACCAAGAGTATTGTGGATGTGGATCGCGAAAATCGGCTCGTTTCGGTGACACTCGTTTTTAAGGGGGCTCCGCCAAAAACCGAAGACAAGGCGAAGAGGCCGGGGTTGCCATTTTAGTCCTCATCTTGATTCTTAGGTAATCCGTGCAAGTGGTAGTAAAGTAAAAGTTTAAGGCAAGTTTTTGCCCCTTTTTTTGTGCCGGAAATCGGGGTCCGATTGAAGTCACAGTTACGATTGTTGGACAGGTCGTGCTACTTTACGGAGTAGTGTCCTCGTTCCAAATCCAACTCCAGCAATACGAGGGCCCTCTGGACCTTCTGCTGGATCTGATCCGCAAACAGCAGATCAATATCTACGACATTCCGATCGCCAAGATCACCTCGCAGTACCTGGAATACATGCAGAAGGCGATGGGGATGGATATCGAGATTGGCTCCGAATTTGTGTACATGGCCGCAACCTTGATTCACATCAAGAGCAAGCTGCTGTTGCCGCGTGATCCTGAGCTTGAGAAGATCATGCCCGAGGAGGACCCGCGTAAGGAACTGGTTGACCGGTTGCTTGAGCATGAGCGATTCCGAGGGGCTGCCCAGATGCTGGAACAGAAGCGCCTGATTGAGGAAGCGATCTGGACAAATCCGCAGGTGGACAAGCTGATGGGCGAGGATCAGGATCCTGGCCTTTCTGTGACGCTTTTTGATCTGGTGAAGACTCTGGAAGCGGTTTTGGACCGTGCCAAGAACCGGCCGATTTACGAGATCACCGGTGAAGAAGTGACTGTGCCGGAGATGATCCAGCAGTTACGTAATGTGTTTGAGATGGTGGAGACGGGCAAGAGTTTTAGTGCCCGCGAGATGTTTGAGAAGCAGAAGAGCCGAAGGGCCATGATTTGCCTGTTTCTCGCTATTCTTGAGATGGTGAAGCGCCAGGCGATTGAGCTGGCTCAAGATGAGATTTTTGGCGAGATTGTGCTCGCCCGCAGTGCCAACTTCGGCGAAGCTTTCCCGAAGGAAAGCGACCTCGAAGCGGTCGAACAAGAATACAAATAAGAATCAGACGAAGAGCAGATGGAAGAACAGAATCTAGTAGTGGAAGAAGTCAGCTTCGACGCGAATCAATTTGTCCAGGAGACAAAAAGTTTCAGCGAAGAGGACCAGCTTAAGCCGATGATCGCAGCAATCCTCTATGTGACCGAGGAGCCGATGTCGAGCATGGAGATTGCGCGGGGGCTTGGCCGTGAACCTGAGCTGATTGAGCGCCTGATCCAGGAGTTGATTGGCTTTTACGAAGAGCCTCAGCATGGCTTTCAGATTCACGCTAAGGCTGGTGGCTATTACTTTGGGACGAAGCCGGAATTTGACGAGGCGTTGCGCCAGTTTTTCCAGAGCCAGAAGCAGCCGCTGAAGCTGTCTGCCGCGGCTGTCGAGACGCTTTGCATTATTGCTTACAAGCAGCCGGTGACAGCGCCTGAGATTGCACAGATTCGCGGTACGCAGGGTGTTGGTTCGCTGAAGCCGTTGCTGGATCGTAAGCTGATTACCACAGCGGGCCGCAAGGATGTTGTTGGCAAGCCTGTGCTGTATAAGACTACTCCGGAATTCCTGATTCAGTTTGGTCTCAAGGACCTGAAGGAATTGCCGACGCTGAAGGAATTTGAAGAGCTGCGTAGGCTCGCGATGGATGATGATTTCACGCCTGTTGCCGCTCCACAGATCACTGAGGCAGTGATTGTGCATGAAGCTGTGATTGTGGAAGAGGCTGTGATTGTGGAAGAAGCTGTTGTTGTTGAGGAAGCAGCTATCGTTGAAGAAGCAGAAACGGAAAGCGCGAAAAGCGCACAATAACTAAAGTGGCGATAGAACGACTTCAAAAGATTATGTCGCAGGCGGGCGTTGCAAGCCGCCGCAAATCCGAGGAGATTATCCTTGAGGGCCGGGTGCGCGTCAACGGCAAAGTTGTCATGGAACTGGGTGCCAAGGCTGATCTTTCGGTGGACCACATCAAGGTGGATAACAAGTTGCTGCATGCGCCCAAGAGCATGCTCTACATTGCGATGCACAAGCCTCACAGTGTGGTGACAACGATGAGTGACCCGGAGGAGCGCAAGACGGTGACTGATTTCTTGCGAGGCGTTAAGGAACGCGTTTATCCGGTGGGACGGCTGGATTATGCCAGTGAAGGTTTGCTGCTGTTTACCAACGATGGTGAGTTTGCCAACCGGATCATGAGCAAGCGGCAGAACATCATCAAGACTTATGTCGTGAAGGCCAATGGGACATTGAGCGATGATCAACTGGATGAATTTCGAGCCGGTATTCCGCTTTTTGGCAAGAAGACGAAGCCTGCGATTATCAAGCCGTTGAACCGGGCCGATAACCCCTGGTATGAGATTCAATTGACCGAAGGCCGTCAGAACCAGATCCGCATCATGTTCAAGCAATTCGGGTTTCTGGTTGAGAAATTGAAGCGCGTGAAGATTGGGTTTCTTGAGCTGGCGACGCTTAAGTCGGGACAGATTCGTCATTTGACTCCAGCAGAAGTCTCGCGGTTCAAGCATCTTCTCAAGATGGAAACCAAGGTTGATGAGGACGATTGAGCAGATTCTTCGCGAGACGAAGACGATTGCCGTAGTGGGGCTTTCGGGCGACCCTATGCGACCGAGTTTCGGCATAGCCCAGGCTTTGCAGCATTACGGATACAGGATCATTCCTGTGAACCCGAAAGAGGCTGAAGTGCTTGGGGAGAAGTCTTATGCGAGTTTGAGCGAGATTCCGGTGCCGGTGGATCTGGTGAATGTGTTTCGCCGACCGGAGCAGACTCCTGCCGTTGCTCGGGATGCGGTGGCTATTGGGGCTAAGGCGCTTTGGTTGCAGTCAGGGATCGAGAACGATGAGGCGGAGGCGATTGCCGTTGAAGGTGGGCTGGATTACCTGAGTGACCGCTGCATCATGGTGGAACACCGCAAGCTTGGGCTTTAGTTCTTGGGCTCTGGGCAGGAATTGAACTGGCCCCAATTTAACCGGGGTTTCACCTTCGGCCACTACTCGTTGAGAAAGCTGATTGTTGCAGTGGCTTGATGAGGGAATCCGCAATAATTGTCCTCGGTGCCGATTCCTTGGGGCGGTCGCACAAGCGACTAGAAATATCTAATGGCGAGTTCTGAGAGAGACCTGCTTTGCTTCTCCGGGGCGACATGTGCGCGCGCTATTACTGGTGTAGAGCCCTGCCGCCTTTCGCGAGTGGAGCCTCATTGTCGCTGCCAATGCGCTTAGCTTGCCTAGGGTGAGATACCGCTGGATTGAACCTGTGGGGGACAGCGATGTCACTTTGAATCCCCGCGCTTACGCACGGGGTTGGGAAGTGGGGCTCTGCGTAGAAATGGGAAGTGGCCCTTCACCTTCGGCCACTACTCGTTGAGAAAGCCGATTGTTGAAGTGGCTTGATGAGGGAATCCGCAATAACCGTCCTCGGTGCCGATTCCTTGGGGCTCCTGGTAGTGGGCAGACTTGACTCCGACGATTACGTCTTTGTGTTTGGCGGCAAGCCTTGCGACTGCGTATGGATCAAAATCACCTTGCTCGGTGGCGTCAGAGATCATTCCAAAGCCCGCGATGTTTACCATGGCCAGTACGCGCGTTTTTGCGCGGTCAATTACTGTCGAGCGAAAGATTTCAAAATTGCGCCAGCCGGAGGAGCCCGCATCGACCATCGTGGTGACGCCGGTGCGGAAGCTGTGAGCATCGGGTTGGACGCTGAGATCTCCGGCCCAGGCGCCTGGGTTTCCGGCCGTGTAGAAGACGTGTGCGTGAATGTCGATCAGGCCGGGCGTCAGAAGCAGGCCTTTGACTTCTACGGACTTTTTGGCGCGTTTGGGATCGATGCTGGATTCGATAGCGGCTATCGTGCCGTTTCGAATTGCCAAGTCGAAGATGCCATCGCGGTTGTTTCGTGGGTCAATGATTCTGCCGCCGCGCAGGAGTAGATCAAAGTCTTGAGCGAGCAGTGTAGAGGCCAAGAAGACGTAGAAGAAGGACAAACGCATCTTGGAATGATATCCCTAATTTTGAATTTCCTACAGAGAAGATTTGCGTTTGTTAATCGTTGTTCGTACCATAGAATCAACAACTTCAGGAGTAGAGATTTATGAGAACCCTAATTGTCTTTTGTCTTTTTGCATTCAGCGCGTTGTCTCAGACGACGCTTGGCACGATTACTGGTAGAGTTTCTGACCCGAGCGACGCAGCAGTCGCACTTGCCGCTGTAAAGGCTACCAATACAGGCACACGGCTTGAGTTTCGAACCGTTACGACGGCCTCAGGAAATTATGCACTGCAGCAGCTTCCGGTTGGCAATTACGAGTTGACGGTGGAGGCGCCTGGCTTTCGGAAGTCGATTCGTAAATCGATTGAGTTGAATGTTGCTCAGACACTGAGTATCGATGCCAGGCTTGAAGTGGGGCAGGTGGAGCAGAGCGTTGAGG